>JAVBSJ010000070.1:0-4928 GCA_031547105.1 Oscillospiraceae bacterium | reverse complement strand
GGCGTTGTGCTTAAGCGGGCAAAGTATTTTATTTTGACGAGGGACGAGCCGCGGGGCATGAGGCTGGAAAAGCACACTGCCCTCCGCGCGCTTATCGACCCAAAGATATTTTCCTTCGGCACCGAACAGCTTTGTCTGTTTGATACTGAGGGAGGCAGGCTTGCGCTGCCCGGCGGCAGTGGCGTGCCCTCCCTCAATGCGGCGGTAGAGGAGGCGGTTTTATGTCTGGCGGCAAACCTTTAGCCTCCCAGGGGGACAGCGTTTATATTTACGACGGCAGCTTTTTGGGTTTGATGTGCTGCGTCCATGCCAGCGTTTATTCGGGTGAAATACCGGTGGACATATGGGCGGAGGAGAGCGCCCCCATGACCTTGCTGCCGGTGAGGAGAATCCAAACCGATGAGGAGCGGGCTGACAGAGTGGTCAGCTCCATTCCGAAAAAAATATCTCCCCAGGCCTTATCCTTAATACAAGCGGTTTTTCTTTCCTGCTGTGAGCAAAAGGAGATACTCATTCTGCGTTTTTTGCTTAGGGCTTACAGAGAAGGGGGAAGACTTCTTTACAGCTTTGGGGATGCCGATGTGTCGCCCCTTATCAAGGCGGAGAGGCATTTGATGGGGGAGGCACATCTGCTTAAGGGTTTTGTGCGGTTTTCCGATTATGACGGCGCCCTTGTATCGGTCATAACCCCCAAGAACTTCGTACTGCCGTATATAGCCAGGCACTTTATCCTGCGCTACGACAATGAGGATTTTATGATTTTTGATAAAACTCACAAAGCGGCGCTGATTTATCAGAATAAAAAGCATGACATTATCTCGCTGGAAAGTGTGGATTTTCCCGCTGTATCGGCTGAAGAGGAGCGGTATCGCGCCTTGTGGAAGCGCTTTTATAACACCGTTTCCATTGAAGCGCGGGAAAACCCCAGATGCCGCATGAGCCACATGCCCAAAAGGTACTGGGAAAATATGCTGGAGGTTCAGGAGCTGCTGTAGGCGAAATGACGCCCTTTTAGCGGACAGGCAAAGGAACATCAGACTGAAGAGGATAAATATAATGAAGTATTCGCATATTATTTGGGATTGGAACGGAACGCTGCTTAACGATGTGGCATGGTGTGTCGAGCAGATGAACAAAATGCTGTTGTCGAGAAACAAAAGGACTATAGACAGCCTGGATGAATACCGCAAGATTTTCTCCTTTCCGGTAATTGATTATTACCGGAATGTGGGCTTTGATTTTGCGGAGGAACCCTTTGAGGCGCTTGCGGGAGAGTATATCCGCCTGTACCATGAAAGCAAAAGCCCTAGCTTCCGGCTGTATGAAAATACAGGCAGAGTGCTGGAGCATATAACAGCAAGGGGTATTTCTCAAGTCATACTTTCCGCTTCCGATCAGGCGCATTTGGATCAGCAAATATCCGCTTTCCGGCTGGCAGGGTATTTTAAGGATGTGCTGGGTATGCCGGACATATACGCAAAAGGGAAGATCGATATAGGCAAAAAATATATTGCAAAAGCGGAAATTGGCAGGGCCGTGATGATTGGCGACACCACACACGATTTTGAAGTGTCGCAGGCGCTGGGTATTGATTGTCTGCTTGTTGCGCAAGGCCATCAAAGCGGAGAAATACTGTCCTCCTGCGGGGTCCCTGTTCTCTATAGCCTTGAGGAGGTTATTGAGCGCATTGCATAAAGCAGTACGCCAAGAGGGCGGGGCGCATGCCCGCATCGGGGCTGGGCTTATGCCATTTTGGCTTTCTGCTGTGTCCGAATGGTGAACAATTCAGGGAGTTTTTCCTTTTCGTTGATTAATTGCCGGGCTTAATGTACAATTGAAAATATGATAGCCTGTAAGAGGTTCTCGGGTTGAGGCGTTCTGTGGCTGACTACCGAAAGGGGATAAGACTGTGAGCAAAAATGAGGATTGGGAGTGTATTGCCGTCTTGATTGACGCAGACAATGCACAGCCCTCAAAGCTAAAGGTTATTTTGGATGAGATTTCCGCATATGGCCGAATAGTGGTCAAAAAAGCATATGGCAATTGGAAGGACGAGCGGCTTAAAAACTGGGAGCAGGAATTAAACCGTCTCGCTATTAAGCCGGAGCAGCAGTTCGCCTACACTACAGGGAAAAACGCTACCGATATTTCCCTAACTATCGGGGCGCTGGATCTTTTGTATACAAAGACATATGACGCTTTTGTGCTGGTCAGCAGTGACAGTGATTATACGCCGCTGGCCATAAGGCTTCGCGAATCGGGCGTATCGGTGCTGGGCGTGGGGGAGGGCAAGACTCCCGCAGCCTTTAGGAATGCTTGCGACGAGTTTATTTTGACAGAAAATCTGGGCAGCACAGAAGAATATAAAGCCACCACCCAAAAGGCGGGCGGCGCGATTGTTGAGCCACCTTCAAAGCCTGACGGGCAGGACAGCATAGAATATATCCATGAGCTGCTTAAAATAGCCAGCGATAAATATCAGGATGCGGACGGATGGGTGAATATCAGTTCTGCCGGCACCTATGTCAAAAGAGTAAAGCCTGATTTTAACGCAATATCATACGGATATACAAAGCTGCCTGATTTGATTAAGGCTTTTCCGCAAATATATGAGTATACGACATACCCCGGTAAGGGCACTGTAACAATATTTGCCTACAGAATCATACAGCGGCCCGCCTGATAAAGCAGGCTAGTATAAAAGAAGACAAAAGTGTCTCAGCCAGGCATACAAATGCCGCCCATATAAATGGGCGGCGTTTTTGTCTTAGTATTATTGCCGCGAGGGTGTTAGCGTTCTTCACCGCTATGCCCGCTGTCGGCGTTATTGTCGCCGTCAACGGGGGAGGGAGCGGGACTGGCGGCTGCGCTTGCGTCCGCCGCCATAGACTCTCTTGCAGGCTCAGACATTTTTTTCTGCCGCCAATATGACAGCAAATTTGCCCTGTCCTTGTTCCAGCCCTGCTTGAGATCGTCGGAAAAGCCGACAAATGCATGGGGACATATGCCTGAAATGTACTGAATCACCTGGTCTACCTTTGCTTGCGACATTGGGACAGTGCTTGCAAAGCCGCTGGAAAAATACATATTGACAGAAAAGCTCTTGCCGCTCGGTATGCCGTTTGTGCGGTGCTGCGTCACTGTCTTATATATCCAAACCAGCTCATTTGCCGGCAGCAAATAGGTTCCTGAGGAAGCCTTATTAAAAATCCAGTTGGGCGTAAGCTCCAGCGTGGACACCTTAAGTACATTTCCGTTCTCCGAATCCCTTTCAAAAGCCCTCTCCGCCTGCTCCACACTGGTATAGCCCTCCAGTGTGCCCATATTCTTTTTGTTCTGCTTTATGCTGCCGAAGGCGGACATCAAAAGAAAGCCCACAGGGATAAGCAAAAGCAGCACCCAGGTTTTGCTCTCGATTGTCGCATCGGTAATTTCAAGCGCGTGCAGATAATCGGCAGCCTCCTCCTCGGACATATCGGCCATTTGGGCAAAATATCCCACATTTTCATCGTAGTATGAGTCTGTGCGTATTGTGCCGACAAAGGTGTGAACCTGCTGCTCCTCCTCCTCGGTGTAATCCTTGCGGCTGCGGACGGTTGCAAAGCCGCCGTCTAAAGAAACAAAATAGTAATAGGCGGTGGTTTTTGTGCCCGATGTGTCATAGGCGCCGGTATAATAAAACTCATCCGTGGTTATTTTTACCACTGTTGAACCCTTGTAGCGGTAAAGCTGGCTGGTGCTGGTGATTTGAGGTGCCATAGGCTTAAGCAGGTCAAAGATCATAAAACCCACTATTGCCAACGCGGCGATAATAGCCATAACAATTTTTGCAGCGGCCATTTTGTTGTTTTTTGCAATTGTTTTTGAGTATCTCCCCTGCGAATAAAGTCCGTCGTTCATATGTACTGTCTCCGTTCTCTGCCGCCGCTGCCGAAGCGCGGCCCCCTGTGCAGATGTTTTTTGGTGCCGGCGAGAGTGGGTTTATTTCATACCAGCCCCGCGCACACATGGACTATTATAAATCATACTCAGGTGCAGTGCAAGAAAAAAGCAAAGCAGCTGTAAAACACAATAAAAAGCTTCCTGTATTTGACCAGCAGCTGTTTTTATCAAGCGCAGATTGCATTAATAAAACCTCTATAGCTTTTCCTATTCTTTTGGACGGGCCATGTGAATAGCATTAAGCATGGAAAACTTTTGGAGGTGCCACATGAAAGCATTTTTCGGCAGAAATAAAATCCGTATGCTATCCTTTGCCATTGCGATTACGGTGATTGCGGGGCTTTTGGTTTCCGGCCCGGCAAAAGCGGTGCTTGCCGCCAGCATCAAGCGGCAGCTGCCGATTTACTCGGTGGAAAAGGACAGTAAAATCACAGCCCTTACCTTTGATGCAGCCTGGGGGAACGAGGATACGCAGCAATTGATTGACATTTTAGGGAAGTACAATATTAAGGCCACATTTTTTGTTGTGGGTGAGTGGGTGGACAAATACCCCGAGTCGGTAAAGGCGCTTTACGATGCCGGGCATGAAATCATGAACCATTCCAACACCCACGCCCATATGACGTCCCTTTCTGCCGATCAGATTATAGCCGACATCAACGCCTGCAACGACAAAATCGAAGCGGTGACAGGGGTCAGGCCTCATCTGTTCCGCGCCCCCTACGGAGAATATGACGACAAAGTCATTGGGGCGCTAAAATCCATAAACCACTTCACAATACAGTGGGACGTAGACTCTCTGGACTGGAAGGAAAGAGGCGCGCAGGATGTCATTGACCGGGTTCTGAAAAGGGTAAGGCCGGGGTCGATAGTTCTGTTTCACAACGCTGCCAAATATACGCCGGAAGCGCTGCCCGCCATTATTGAGGGTTTGATTAAGCAAGGCTACTCCTTTGCCAAAATATCAGAGCTTATTCTGACAGAAA
>JAVBSJ010000115.1:0-6785 GCA_031547105.1 Oscillospiraceae bacterium | reverse complement strand
AAATAAATAAAAATAATGCTTGACCGCATTGACAGAGTATGGTATATTATCGTTACCTGTCAGGGTCTTTTTTTGTTGTGCAAATATTGCACAGACCCTTTCCTAGGGAGGCAACAATTAATTAAGGAGGTGCCGTAAAATGCGCGTTAAAATCACACTTGCCTGCACGGAGTGTAAACAGAGAAATTACGATACTATCAAAAACAAGAAAAACGATCCCGATCGTCTTGAGATGAACAAGTATTGTCGTTTCTGCAAGAAGCACACCTTACACAGAGAGACAAAGTAGTCTCCTGCCATTTTTAAGAATAGAGGTGTAACATGTCTGAGCAGGAAAACAAGATTTCCTCGCAGGAATCCGGCGCAAAAAAGCCTGAGAAGAAACCTGAGCCCAAGCCCGGCTTCTTTACCCGCATGGGCCGCAGCCTTTCGAAGTGGTTCCGCGATTTGAGAAGCGAAGTTAAAAAAGTTGTTTGGCCGACCGGCAAGCAGGTCGTCAACAATACTGTCGTCGTCATCATTGCCGTTATCGTCGTCTGCGCCTTTGTTGCGCTGCTTGACGGGTTCTTCGGCCTTGTAAGAGACACGATAGTCAAGCTGGTTTAGGAGATACCGATGTCTGACGGTGCTAACTGGTATGTGGTGCACACATACTCCGGCTACGAAAACAAAGTCGCCACGACTATTCTGAAAGCCGTTGAAAACCGCAACCTGCAGGAGCTTATCCTTGATGTTAAGGTCCCTATGGAGATGGTTACCGAAGTTCGGGATACCGGCTCCAAAGAGGTGGAGCGAAAGCTTTTCCCCGGCTATGTGCTTATAAAAATGCACATGACTGACGAAAGCTGGTATGTCGTGCGCAACACACGCGGCGTGACAAGTTTTGTCGGCCCCGGTTCAAAGCCGGTTCCCCTGACCGAGGAGGAGGTCGCTTCTCTCGGTGTCGAAACGCAGGAGTTCAAGCTTTCCTACGACGTTGGTGACAGTGTAAAGGTTATCGACGGTCCCCTGGAAGGGTTTATCGGCGTTGTCGAAGAAATTCTCATCCCACAGAGCATTGTGCGTATCAACGTCACCATGTTCGGGCGGGATACCCCTGTTGAGCTTAAGTTCAATCAGGTAGCCTCACTGAAAAAATAAGGCGTTTTTCGCCTGTTTGTAGTGGGAGGGTGAAAACCCACTTTTACCACATTTTATAGGAGGTGCAACGAAAGTGGCACAGAAAGTAGTAGGTTTAATAAAACTCCAGATCCCGGCCGGAAAGGCAACCCCGGCTCCCCCTGTCGGCCCTGCTCTGGGTCAGCACGGCGTTAATATCATGGGCTTCACAAAAGAGTTTAATGAGCGCACAAAGAACGAGGGCGACCTGATAATCCCCGTCGTCATCACCGTTTATGCGGACCGTTCTTTCTCTTTCATAACCAAGACCCCCCCTGCGGCTGTTCTCATCAAGAAGGCGTGCAAGCTGGCAAGCGGCAGCGGCGTCCCCAACAAGCAGAAGGTCGCTGAAATCTCCAAGGAAGACCTTCAGAAAATTGCTGAGCTTAAGATGCCCGACCTCAACGCCGCAAGCGTTGAAGCGGCTATGAGCATGATCGCCGGCACTGCGCGCTCGATGGGCGTCACAGTTAAAGAGTAATATTTACCCCCAATCAATTTTTTCGGCCTAAGGCCGCACAATGTGGGAGGATTAATTCCGAAAAACCACTATAAGGAGGAAAACACTCATGCGCAGAGGAAAGAATTATCAGGAGAGCGCAAAGCTATTTGACCGTGCAAAGCTTCATGACCCGCAGGAGGCTTTTGATACAGTGCTTCAGACAGCTAAGGCCAAGTTTGACGAGACGGTGGAAATCCACGTCAAGCTGGGCGTTGACTCCAGACACGCCGACCAGCAGGTCAGGGGCGCCATCGTGCTTCCCAACGGCACCGGCAAAAAGGTTCGCGTTCTGGTTTTCGCAAAGGACGACAAGGCACAGGAGGCTCTTGCCGCCGGCGCCGAGTTTGTCGGTGCTGAGGATATGGTTCAGCGCATCCAGGGCGAAAACTTCTTCGATTTCGACGTTGTCATCGCCACCCCCGACATGATGGGTCTGGTCGGCCGTCTCGGCCGCGTTCTGGGCCCCAAGGGCCTCATGCCCAACCCCAAGGCAGGTACCGTTACCCCCGACGTCGCCAAGGCTGTTGCCGAATCGAAGGCCGGACGTATCGAATACCGTCTTGACAAGACCAACATCATCCACTGCCCCATCGGCAAGGCTTCCTTCGGCGCTGAAAAGCTGATGGAAAACTTTGACGCTCTTATGGGCGCCATCATCAAGGCCAAGCCGGCAGCTGCAAAGGGTCAGTATGTCCGTTCTTGCGTCATCGCCTCCACAATGGGCCCCGGCGTCAAGATCAACCCCAACAAGGTCACAGAGTAATTATCAAAGCAAAAGTATATTGACAGCCCAAAAGGCTTTTGATATAATACATTCGTTGTCCAAAGACAGCAGGAGACCAATAACAGGCTTTTGCCTTCCTGCCGAGGATGCGTTAAAAATATTTTGTATTTTTATGCGCCTCGGTATCTTTGGATGCCGAGGCAGTTTTTATGCGTCTCTATAAACGCAAGCAATTCTACACGGAGGTGAAAATCACAATGCCAAACGCCAAAGTTTTATCGGAAAAGCAGGCTATCGTCGAAGCTATGACCGAAAAATTGGCTAACGCCAGCGCCGGTGTTTTCCTTGATTATAAGGGCATCACAGTTGACGCGGACACAAAGTTCCGCACCGAGCTGAGAAAGAACAACGTTGAATATGCCGTCGTCAAGAATACACTCACACGGTTTGCCGCACACAAGGTCGGGTTCGAGGCTCTTGACCCCATCCTTAACGGCACCACCGCTCTGGCAGTAAGTATGGACGACCCCATAGCTCCCGCAAGGCTGATTGCCGACTTTATGAAGAAGAATCCCAAGGCTCCTTTTGTCGTCAAGGCCGGCTTTATTGAGGGCAGCGTCGTTTCCCCGCAGGAAATCGAAGCGCTTTCAAAGCTCCAGAACAAAAACTCCCTGGTGGCAACCGTTCTGGGCACACTTAACGCCCCCATCGCCGCACTGGCAAGGGCTCTCAACGCCATTGCCGAGCAGAACGGCGCCCCCGCAGCTTCCGCCAAGGAAGAGGCACCCGCAGCCACCGAGGCTCCCGCTGAGGAAGCCCCTGCTGCTGAAGAAGCTCCCGCGGAGACTTCTGAAGCCGCACCCGAATAATTGTAACAACACGAATAATTGGAGGTAAACTAACATGGCAAGCGAAAAGGTAACAAAACTTATTGAAGATGTAAAGGTTCTTACAGTTCTTGAGCTTTCTGAGCTGGTCAAGGCTCTTGAGGAAGAGTTCGGCGTATCCGCCGCAGCTCCTGTCGGCATGATGGTCGCAGCTCCCACCGATGCTGCCGCCGCTGTTGAAGAGCAGACAGAGTTCACAGTCGTTCTGGCCGCCATCGGCGACAAGAAGATTGAAGTCATCAAGGTCGTGCGCGAGATCACCGGTCTGGGCCTGAAAGAGGCTAAGGAACTGGTTGACGGCGCTCCCAAGCCGGTCAAGGAGAACGTCTCCAAGGACGAGGCTGATTCCATCGCCAAGAAGCTGGAAGAAGCCGGCGCCAAGGCTGAGATCAAGTAATTTCAACCCCAAACACAACAGGCTGAGAGATTAGTCTCTCAGCCTTTTTGATTTATCGTTTCAGCCTTTTAATAAGCTCAGGCTCGCAGGCATACGTGCCGATGTCAGCCTTTTCGCACAGCCCGCCCATCGGTAAAGGAATACAGCATTAATGCTAACAGCTTTTTCTCCTGGCCATTATGTGCTATACTTTTACCAACAGCAAAACTGATATACCGTTCTTTCACATTTGCACAGTCTGTCCCGCAAGCCCTTCTACCGCTGTATTAAAGCAAAAGAAAAGGAGGTCACAGCATGAAGGATATAGACAGAAGCAAGTGCCTGCGCTGCGGCGGCACAATGGAACATGCCGGAAGCAGGTGTTTTCAATTGGGGAGCTACGGCCTTCTCACAGGCAACTGGAGTCATTTGTTTTCCGGCTCTATGGACGCAGAAATATATATCTGCCCCGATTGCGGCAAGCTGGAGCTTTACGCCCCCGGCATAGGGGCGCCGGAGGGAAGCACACCCATGAAAGCCTGCCCCGAATGCGGGCACATGCACGAAGCTCATTATCCCCGGTGCCCGAAATGCCGGCATCAATATGACGAATAGCCGATTGCCCAACAATACAGCAAAGGCAGTATTTCTAAAAAGAAATACTGCCTTTTAATTTACCCTTGCTTTATTCCATCACAGGTCTGCTTTTATCGACTACCAGAGCGGGGTCAAAAAAGTATTTGCTGATGCGCTCCGGGTGCTTGAGCATGGTGTACCCGTCCAGATTGAGCCTGTCCTGCATCATGGTATCCCCTGCAAAGCTGGTGGCCATTTGTGAGCCCACCGGGCAATAGATATAGAAGCCGTTGTCAACAATATAGCGGAAACGGGGATCTTCCCTGTCAAAGCGCACGCCGAAGGGAGAAATCAGGATGTGCGTCTCCCCTACATAAGGCTCAATCTCGCCCTTCCAGCGGCCGACGTCATACTTGAGCTGGTCCATAGTGATGCTCTTGGTGTTCCAGTACTGGTTATGTGTATAGCTGTGGTTGGCGATCTGCCAGCCGCTGTCGCGGAGAGCCTGTGCCACCTCTCTGACCTTGGCCAGCATACGCTCCCCCTCCTCCTTGGAGTATTGCTCCAGGTCGGTGATGCGGTAGCCGAATGCCCCCTGGTATCCTGTCAAGGCGACGATTCCCTTTGCGCCTCTAAAAGAAAACTCAGGGTGCTCAAGAATAAAGCTGTCAAGCATAGGCATGACATCGCCGTCATATGTTACATGTTCAACCCCGTCCCTGTCCTTGACTACGGTGACTACGCGGCCGTTTTCATCCACATCAAGGCGGTCGGCGAAGCCGTCCGGCTTCATATAGTCATAATAGTTGACGTCGTCAATGGAAATGACGAGAGGCTTTTTGCCCGCAGGCAGATAAATCGGCTTGGGCTGAGCCTTGCCGTTTGCGTCATACTCCATCATTTGGGTGATGTCATACATGACAAAGCCGTTTTCCAGCAGCAGGGGCAGCATTTTCTTAAACTCATCCTGTGTGGTCATCCACATGTTATATCCGCTGGCCGGATGCCCCTTGTTGTCAAAGGCCAGACCGGTGTCAACAATAAGCGAGTGGAAAAACACATGATAATACTGCCCGGTGTAAGGCACAAGAGCGTCCTTGAGCCCCTGATATTCCTGCACCTTTGCCGTGGCCTCAGCCGAGTTAAAGCCGGCAAGCAGAGCCATGGCCTCATCATAATAATAGCCCTTCGCCAGCAAATCGGCTTCGGCGATCTTTGCGGTTAAATCGCCTGCCGGAGGATTGACGGGAGTGTTCCCGTTTTCCTTATCCTCCCCGCCTTGATTCTGTTCCCCTTGCTGGGTCGGGTCATCAATTTTCGGGTCGGAGCTGTTGCCCTTGGCAAAAAGCTTAAAAAGAGCCAGACAGGCAAAAACCACCGCTATGGCAGCCAAAATATAAAGTGCTGTCATCGGTTTTTTTCTTCTTACGGTTCTGGAGTCAAGGTGTCCCATAATTATCATCTCATTTCGCTTTTAGGACGGCGGATAAACGTATATTGTTCCCCTTTATTCTACTAAAAATGATAATTTTTTTCAAGGGGCAGTTCCAACAGGAACTGCCCCTTTTACTAAAGATATTTTGCCAGCTGGTCAGGCGAATCCATGGGCGCCAGACATTTTTCACCGTGGCACAAATAATATCTGGGACTGCCGGAAACTATTTCATATTCGGCAGTAAAGGGCGCTATACGCTGCAACGACACACCGTTGTCGGTGTATTTTATTATCACCTCGGTGTTTATCAGGGGCTTCCCCCGCAAAAGCTCTATGGTTTTACCCTGCTCCTCCTCATCGGACACCACGCACAGGAGCTGCGAATAGCTGTTTAGGAAATCCATCTGTACCCGCAGGCCGTAGGTGTTCATCAGTTCATTTTTTGCCGTCACTTCGGCCAGATATTCCACCTGCCTCTTTGCGGCAAGCTCCCAGCGGCTTTCCCTCGTCAGCCGGGCGAGTCTAAGCAAAACCGCTCCCGCAACCGAATTGCCGCAGGGGGAGGCGCCGTCAAAGCTGTCCTTGGGGCGTACTATAAGGGCTTCACCGTCGGCAGGGGTCATGTAAAGCCCGTGTCCCTCCCCTTCAAAGCTGCGCAGCATAATTTCACCCCACTTGATGGCCTCTTTGAGGTACTCAACATCATAGCAGGCATTATAAATATCCAGAAGCCCCTGAATATAAAAAGCGTAGTCACGCAAAAGTCCCCCGCCCAGAGGGGCTCCCTCAAAGGCGCCCGCCGCCAGCCTGTCCCCGCTTTTTATTATATCACCCAAATACTGCTGGGCCTTCATGGCGGCCTTCAGATACTTCGGCTCCCCCAGCACTCTCGCCGCCGCGGCAAAGGCGGAGATCATCATCCCGTTGCCCGCCGTCAGCATTTTTTCATCCCTGAACAGGGTGCCGCTGGCCTTGCGGTAAGCATAGACCCTGGATATGATTTCTTCATCAAAGCCATCCCCAACCTGCCCTATCAGGTTTGGAACGTGCTCCCCCTCGTTCATTATATTGAACCTGCGGCAGAAGGCCGTCCCGTCGCTTTCACCCAGGGCGTCAAGAAGCTCATC
>JAVBSJ010000082.1:0-3921 GCA_031547105.1 Oscillospiraceae bacterium | reverse complement strand
AAGGGCGGCCTTAAAGGTGAGCAGCAGGAGGAGGCCTTTGCCTGGGTGCGTCAGCTGCTGGAAGCACAGCAGGACGTAGAGCCGGAGGAGTTTGTACAGGGCATCAAGGTCGACCTTTTCTCTGACCAGGTGTATGTTTTCACCCCCAACGGGGATGTTATATCGCTGCCTCAGGGGTCAACCCCGATAGACTTTGCCTATGCCATACACTCAGAGGTCGGCAACAAAATGACCGGCGCAAAGGTCAACGGCAAGATAGTCAATTTTGACTACACGCTCAAAAGCGGCGAGATCGTTGAGGTTCAGACCGCCAAAACCTCTACGGGGCCAAAGCGGCGGTGGCTGCAAATGGTCAAGACCTCCTCTGCCAAGAGCAAAATCAGGCAGTGGTTCAAAAAAGAGCGCCGCGAGGAGAATATTGAAGAGGGCAAAACTGAGCTCGAAAGAGAGCTTCGCGTAAACCTTCTGATGGATGAGTTTAACGACCCTGAGCTTCAGGCCATTATAATAAAACGTCTGGCAGTTCCTTCCCTTGAGGAGCTTTATGCCAACATCGGCTACGGCGGCATAACCGTTTCCCGTGTGCTGGCAAAGGTCAAGGAGGAGGCGGCAAAGCTCGCCCGCGCCAAGGAGCCGATTGCCCTTGACAAGCTGGGCGGCAAGAAGAAAAAGCCGGTCTCCAACACCGGCGTTGTGGTGGAGGGTATAGACAACTGCCTGGTGAAGTTTGCCAAGTGCTGCTATCCTGTGCCGGGGGACAACATCGTCGGCTTTGTGACCCGCGGCTTTGGCGTATCCATCCACCGGCAGGACTGCATAAATGCCAGAACGGGGCTTTTGGAGGAAAGCGAAAGCGGCCGCTGGATAAAGACCTATTGGGACAAGACCGATCATTTTCAGTATTATACGCCCATAATCGTCGATATAAAGACAAGGGTCGGCGCCATTGCCGATATTTTGGGCGTTTTTACAAATATGAAGATAAATGTAGGCGAGCTCAGCGGCAAAGACCTTGACAACGGAATGAGCTCCTACAATATTTTGGCTGCCGTCACGGGGCTGGAGCAGCTGGAGCTTATGATGAACCGCATTAAGCGCGTTCCGGGGGTGTCCAGTGTTGAGCGGCATTTGGTGCAGGGCAAGCAGGAAGAGCCGGGGGATGATTGATGAAAGCGGTTGTTACCAGAGTATCGAGGGCGTCACTTGAAATAAACGGACAGGCGGGGCCCTCCATTGGCAGGGGACTGCTGGTGCTGCTTGGGGTGGGCCCTTATGACGGCGCGCGCGAAGCGGAGTACCTGGCGCAGAAATGTGCCGAGCTTCGCATTTTTGAGGATGATAACGGCAAGATGAACCTCGCGCTTTCAGACATTGGCGGACAGATGATGGTGGTTTCCAACTTCACCCTTTACGCCGATTGCGCCAGAGGGCGCAGGCCGGATTTCTTCGGCGCCGCCAAGCCGGATATTGCCATTCCGCTTTATGAGCGCTTTAAGGACAAGCTTAGGGAGCTTTCTGTCAGCCTTTGCTACGGTGAGTTCGGGGCAGATATGAGGATAGACCATGTGAATGACGGGCCGGTGACCCTTATTATGGACACCGATGTCATGCTGAAAAAGGGAGAGAGCAAATGATAATCAAATCGGTTGAGGTGGGGATGCTGCACACGAACTGCTACCTTATCGGCGACGAAAAGGCTATGGAGTGCGCAATATTTGACCCGGGCGCTTCGACGGAAAAAATCATGGCCATGATAGAGGAAGCGGGCATGGCGGTCAAATACATTGTGCTCACACACGGACATTTTGACCATGTTATGGCCGCCCCATGGATCCGCGAGGCTACAGGCGCGCCCATCATCATGCACCGAATTGAAAAGGACTGGCTTAAGGAAGAGTATGTAGGGCACAGAGGCTACACGAAAGAGACATATGTTGCACCTCCGGTGGAGCGTCTTTTGGAGGACGGAGATACATTTTTTATAGGCAGTCTGGCGGTCAAAGTGATGCTTACGCCGGGACATACAAAGGGCTCCTGCGTTTTTCTTGTCGAGGATGTCATGCTTGCGGGGGATACTCTTTTCAAGGGCGCCTGCGGCAGATGGGATCTTGAGACGGGGAGCGAGCATGAAATGATGCTTTCCCTCAGGGCGCTTGCATCGCTTGAGGGGGATTACCGCGTCCTCAGCGGTCACGGTTCTCCCACAACCCTTCAGGCTGAGAGGGAAGCGAATCCGTATATGAGGCTGGCTGCGGGCAAATGAACTTTTTGATAGAAGGCCACGGGTGCGTGAACGCCGTGCAGCAGATGCTTATTTGCATTTTTCCCGAGGAGGAGCATAAACAGGTGTTTGCAAGGGAAGAGCTGGGGGAGCGGTACGTAATCTCCCGGCTTTTGCAAGCAGGCGAGGCTTTTGTTTTTGAAGCAGAAGCCGCAAATGGAAACAGCTTTACACTGCCTGTAAAAGCTGGAGAGTTGGATGCCGGGCGAACAGGCCCGGCGTTTGTGCGCAAGTCTGTTTATAGGCTGCTTATCGAGGGAATGCCCAACAAGCCGGAGTGGGGAATGGTTACCGGGGTTTCACCGTCCAAGCTGGGTATGAAAGGCTTTTCGGACGGACATACTGTTGAAACGGTGCAGAAGCAGCTTGAGGACGAGTTTGAAATGTCACGCCGCAGCGCCCGTTTGGCTGCCGAGACGGGGAAGCTGGCCTTTGAATGCACGCAGCAAGTGCACAAAGAGGATGTGGAGCTGTATATCGGCATACCCTTTTGCCCTTCAAAGTGCGCCTATTGCTCTTTTGTTTCCAACGATATTTCCGGGTGGGGGCACTTGATTGAGCCTTATTTAGAGGCGCTTTTTAAGGAAATCGAAATAACCGGCCGCGCTGTAAAAACGGCAAAAAGACGTGTGGGAAGTGTTTATATCGGCGGCGGAACGCCGACTACGCTGACGGCTGAACAGCTTTACACCCTGCTTGAAAAGCTGCATGGCAGCTTTGAACTTGAAGATGGTATCGAGTTTACACTGGAAGCGGGCCGCCCGGAAACCATAAACGAGGAAAAGCTGTATATAGCCGCAAGCGCCGGGGTGAGCAGGATAAGTATAAACCCTCAAAGCATGAATATAGATGTATTAAAGCGGGTGGGGCGGCTTCACACCCCGCAGGATATTGTCGACTGCTATCGCATGGCCCGCAAATGCGGTGATTTTACAATAAATATGGATTTGATCGCCGGATTGCCGGGCGACTGCCATGACGGCCTTCTGCACAGCGTCAGGCAGGTTGCAGGGCTTGAACCTGAGGATATAACCCTCCACTGCCTGGCGCTGAAAAAGGGGGCGCCTCTTCGCTTTGGCGCTGCAGGGAGGCTGGACGCGGGCACAATAGAGGCCTGCCACAGTCATTTACGCCAAAGCGGGTATTCCCCTTATTATATGTACCGGCAAAAATACATTGCGGGACACCTGGAAAATGTGGGCTTCACAAGGAGCGGCGGGGGCTCGCGTTATAATATAGTTATGATTAATGAGCTCTCTGATGTGATCGCCGTGGGGGCGGGCGGATCAAGCAAAATCTCTGCCGCAAAATCAAAGATAAACCGAGCGGCAAACCCGAAATACCCCGCCGATTATATCCTTCGTATGGCCGATACAGGCAGGTGCGAGGAGCGCATTTTTGAGGCGCTTTCAGCGGAGAAGGGTCAGATATAAAATTATTGATATTTGCAAAAGCTGATGGTATAATGGCGATAACAGTCCAGCTATCTCCGCCGGTCGTGCAATGAGGCGGCAGAAGGCCTGCAAATAATGTATTATTTATCGTGCCCGCAAGAAGCGGGTGTAGGCACAGCATAATGCGTGCCGCGCCTGAGGCGTGCAACGAAAGGAGAAGCTATATGGATTCAAATGTTAAAGCCA
>JAVBSJ010000107.1:0-11008 GCA_031547105.1 Oscillospiraceae bacterium | reverse complement strand
AAGGGCTGTGATTTGAGCTTCATTGGTTGTGACGACAGCGGCAGGCTTCTTACCGACAGCTTTGAGGAGCTTGTAAAACCGGACACGCGATTTCTGGTTTGCACTCACGGCTCCAATGTCACCGGCAATATAACAGACGCGAGGGCGCTTTACAAGCGCTGCAGGGAGCGGGGCATAACAATGATACTGGATATTTCCCAGACCTTTGGGGCAATTCCGGTAGACACGGACATGGCGGATATTTTCTGCTTTACCGGGCACAAGGGCTTGTTTGGGCCACAGGGGACAGGCGGCATCATTGTAAACGGCAGCTTTGATTTTAAAATAGTGAAAACCGGCGGCGCCGGTGTCAATAGCTTTGATATGCTTCAGTCAAAGGAAATGCCCGATGTATTTGAGACGGGGACGCTTAACAGCCACAGCATATACGGCCTGCAAAAAGGCGTGCATTTTATTAACGAGCTAGGGATAGCTGCAATACACCAAAAGGAAATGCGGCTGCTGCGCAGGTTTTATGACGGGATTAAGGACATTGAGGACGTGACGGTATATGGTGACTTTGCAGAGGAAAACCGCCTGCCGGTCATATCGCTTAACCTCAAGGGGTATACGTCTTCCGAGCTGGCTGAGCGTTTATGGGAAAGCTACGGCATAGCAACCAGGGCGGGCAGCCACTGCGCGCCGCTGCTGCACAAGCGGTTCGGAACGGTGAGCCGGGGAATGGTCAGGTTTTCATTTTCCTGGTTCAATACAGAAGAGGAAATCGAAAAAGGTGTTGCGGCTGTCAAAGCGCTGGCCGCGCTGTAGGGGTTAATATGGAATATATAATTACTTTTAAGAATACCAGCCATGCCATCAAGGCGGAGCAAACCCTTTTGCAGGCAGGGCTTAATATCGGCGTGCTGCCTCTGCCCCCGCAGGTTCGCGCCGGCTGCGGCATCTGTCTTCGCGTAGGGCAGGATGAAATCAAGGCGGCGCTTGCCGCCCTTTGCCGAGCGGGGATAGAGGAAACAGAGCTGTTTTCCCGAGAAGAGGAGAATAAGCGGTATGTTTATACAGAAATCAAGGATAAAAGCGCCGTTATACAGTGATCAGGCGCATGAGATAAAGTACAATTACCGAAAAAGGAGATAGTGCGCATGAAAATTATAGATGTATTGGGAAAACCCTGCCCGATCCCCGTGGTTGAGGCCAGAAAGGCGCTGGCGCTTTCGGAGGTTGAGGGGGTGCTTGTCAAGGTGGACAACACGGTTGCGGTGCAGAACCTCCGCAAAATGGCAGACAGCTTTGGCTACAGCTTTTCCTGTGAGGATAAGGGGGACGGAAGCTACGAGGTGGCGGTGAATAAGGATGGCAAAGCGGCCATAAGTATTAGCGAAGAGACGCCCTTAGACGGCGAAAGCGGGGAGCGGCGCGGGCCTACAGTTGTCATAAGCCGCAACACAATGGGAGAAGGGGCAGAGGAGCTGGGGAAAATACTGATAAAGGGGTTTATATACTCACTTACAGAGCTTTCACCGCCCCCGGAGCATGTGATATTTCTCAATTCAGGCGCATACCTCACATCGGAAGGCGCCAATACTGTAGATGACCTTCGCAGACTGGCAGAAAAGGGGACGGGAATATTCACCTGCGGCACCTGCGTAAATTACTACGGCCTGCAGGGCAGGCTGGCGGCGGGAGAAATCACCGATATGTACGGCATCACACAAAAAATGGCCTCCGCCTCAAGGCTTATAAATATTTAGCGTGTGTTTTGGCGCGGGGCTAAAAGCGGCAAACAGGCGAGCATGATTTACCTCTCTCCAGGCAGGATACAGGACGCCCTTCAGCCCCGCATTATTTCAGGTAACCGAACTTCAAGATAAACAGCAGGCCGCGGCGTTATGACGAAACGCCGCGGCCTGTCTTTTTCAGCACAGGGCAGAAAAGGGAAGGTTACAGATAAAGCACCTGAAAGGGTTGACTTTACAGTACAGTAACTGCCTCCGCCGGCAAAAAGAAGTGCTTCGTTGCCGCATGTGCAAAATATACAAAGAACATGAAATAATTGAGCGAAATATTAGCGAAAGGGCTTGAGGTGGAGAAAGCTTTAAGGTATAATATGGTTAAAGATAACGCAGCCAGCACTGTACCGGCCATCCCATACAAGCCGGGTATATGCTGGCCGAAGGACGAACCGAAGAGATGAGAGCTTGCGTGCCTGAGGGTCGGAAGCATAGAACATCAAAATATTTGATGTGCCACATGTTGGCCTCTTCCTAAAACAAAACACGCACAGGGCGGCCGCCGACAAAAGGGCACAGGGGTGTCTTTTTGATGACGGCCTTTTTCGTGTTTTTGGGAAAAATATTGCGCTTAAGCGCTTAACTCGCACCTCGTTTTGGGGAACGGGGTGAGAGTTTTGCAAGGGTCGGCTGTGCCGATCCGATATATAGCTCCGGCAAAAAAGGCAACAGGTTAGGGACAGACCAAGTACGCCGCAGGCAAAACAAAAGCAGAGGTTTTGCCCTGCAAAGCCAAGAAGAGGAGGAAAAGTTATGGAACTGGAATATCTAAAACTAGCGAATAACTGGATAATGTGGGTAAGCTGCGTGCCGCCTGTTGTGCTGGTTGTATATCAGGCGCTGGCATTTGCAAAACGTGCCTGGGCGACCGGCCCGAAAATGGGTGTCAGCGTTCAGCAGATGAAGACCGGCTTAAAGGCGGCGACAGTTGCTTCCATAGGGCCTTCTATCGTCATTGTTATCGGTGCGGTCAGCCTGCTTGCATCGGTTGGCGGTCCGCTGGCCTGGATTCGCTTGGCCTACATAGGCTCGGTCATGTATGAGCTGCCCGCTGCTGACCGTGCGGCAACTGCCGCAGGCGCCCAGCTCGGCACCTCCAGCATGACGGCAGAGGCCTTTGCAAACGCCGCGTGGATTATGTCGGTTTGCTGTCTCGGCTGGATTATAGTCTCGGCTCTCTTTACAGACAAGATGGGTATGTTCAGAGACAAGATTGCCGGCGGCAATATGTCGGCCCTGCAGGCAATCGCCGCGGGCGGCGGCATAGGCGCCTTTTCATACCAGTGCTGGACACGTATCATCCCCTACAAGAGCGCCAACAACCCCCAAATCGTATCTCTCTCCGTAGGGCTTGTGCTCATGCTGAGTATCAATGCGTATTCCAAAAAGAATCCCGCGGCAAAATGGCCTAAGCAGTTCGGCATGACGATCTCAATGGTTCTCGGAATGCTGGCAGGCGCTATGCTGCTGCCGTAGCTCGGGGCGCTGTTTGAAAAGGAGGAAATTTTATGGAAGTCACAAATAAAAATATATTCTCACAGGAGTTTATACCGTGGATAATTAAATGGGGAAGGGGCCTTAACCTTTTGGGTGTAGTGCTTTGCTTCACTCCCTGCCTCGGCCTTGCGCTGCAGGGCGTTTTCCCGCCTTGGGACGCATTTTTGCAGGCGTTCCTGATCCAGTTCCCTTTGTCCGCAACGGCCTATATCCGTGAGCCTATTTCCTACTTTGCAGTTTTGGGCATACCGGGCACGTACATGTCCTTCCTGTCCGGCAACATCTCCAACCTGCGCCTCCCCGCTTCCTCCGTTGCGCAGGCTGCGGCCGGCGTCACAGAGGGCAGCGATGAGGGCACAATTATAGCAACCTTGGGAATCGCCGCATCCACAATGGTCAATATTCTGATCCTGTCGGCCGGCGTTATGTTTGGCGCAGGGCTTCTGGCAATGCTTCCCCCAAAGGTTACCACAGCCCTCAACCTGCTTCTGCCCGCCCTTTTTGCATCCCTTTTGGGCAACTATATTTTCCAGAAGCCCAAGCTGGCGCTGTTCGGCGTTCCTTTGGCCGGCATCGTTGTGTTCCTGCACACCAGCGGCTACCTCAACTTTATCCCTGAGATTATCAGGGGCGCCGCCGTGGTGCTTATATGCACATTCGGAACAATGGGCTACGGCATCAGCATGGCGAAGAAGGGTAAGCTGTAAGGAGAGAAGCAACGGCTTGCGATACATGAACAAATCGGCAGGAGATCCCCCCTCCCTAACCTAAACCTTATTTTTAGTATCTGACAGACTCCGGTCAAAAAGGTAAAGATATAAAGAGCAGCCAGGGCAAAATGTGTCCTGGCTGCTCTTGTGTATTGCGGAAATATCGGAAATGCTGTATAATTACACTTCAATGTGATAAATCAAGAGGTGGATGATAATGGATATAGTAAAGCCAAGGACATTATCCGGGTTTATGGAGCTGCTGCCGGAAAAACAGCTGCAGTTTGACGCTATTGCCGATACCCTTCGGGAGGTATATAAAAGCTACGGCTTCTACCCCCTGGACACCCCCATTTTGGAGGCTTCCGAGATATTGCTTGCCAAGGGCTGCGGCGACACCGAACTGCATATATACCGCTTTACCAAGGGGGACACCGATCTCTCCATGCGCTTTGATTTGACAGTGCCGCTGGCCAAATATGTGGCGCTGAATTACGGCGCGCTGACATTCCCCTTCAGGCGTTTTCAGATTGGCAAGGTCTACCGGGGGGAGCGCGCACAGAGAGGGCGCTTCCGGGAGTTTTATCAGGCCGACATCGACATTATCGGCGATGGGGAGCTTTCTGTCATAAATGAGGCCGAAATACCGGCAATAATCTACCGCACCTTTGCGGAGCTGGGTCTCACGCGGTTTGTTATACGCATCAATAACCGCAAGCTGCTTTCCGGCTTCTTTGATATGCTTGGCTGCGACATTGCTGCCTCAGACATTATGCGCGTAATTGACAAGCTGGATAAGATCGGCCTGGAAAAGGTGATGGAGGAGCTTGCCTCCCTGGGCATGGGAGATGAGGGGCGGAGGCTTGTGGGCGGATTTATTTCGCAAACAGGCAGTCCGGCGCAGATTCTCGAATCGCTGAAGGAGTATGCCGGACGCAGTGAGCTTTTCGACAAGGGCTATGAGGAGCTGCAGACGGTAGTGAAATATGTTTTTGCCTTCGGCGTGCCGGAAACCAATTTTGCCATTGACCTGACAATTGCCCGCGGGCTTGATTACTACACCGGCACCGTGTATGAAACCATAATGACCGATCATCCTGAGATAGGCTCTATCTGCTCGGGCGGGAGATACGACAATCTTGCCGAATACTACACCAGCAAAAAGCTGCCCGGCGTGGGCATTTCCATAGGGCTGACGCGGCTGTTCTTTATTCTGGACGATATGAATTATATCTCAGGTGAGGGGTCGCCCGCCAACGTAGATGTGCTTGTACTGCCCATGACCGATGATATTTCGGCATCAATAGAGTTTTCGCAGATGCTTCGCGAGCAAGGGGTAAAGACCCAAATATATTACGAAAATAAAAAGTTCAAGGCCAAAATCGGCTATGCCGATAAGGTTTCGGCTCCTTATGCCGCCATTATCGGAGAGGATGAGCTGGCAGAGGGCAAGGTGACTGTGAAGGATATGAAGGCCGGCACGCAGCAGACTGTGCCGTGTGAGGAAGCGGTGGGGATAATTTCACAAGCACTTGCCGCCCGCACGCCCCACAAAATCATAGAGGTGAAGCGTGAAGAAGTTTGATGCAATCGGCTTTGACCTTGACGGCACACTGTGGAGCTCCATTGACGCAGTCAAATACTCCTGGCAGGAGGCATCAAAGCTGCATTCCGATGTCACCCATCCGCCCACTGAGGAGGAGATCAGAGGGGTGATGGGACTGGGGCCCCGGGATATAGCAATAAAGCTCTTCCCGTACCTAAGCGAGGAAAGAGCGGTAGAAATTTTTGCCGGGTGTACTAAAATCGAGATTGAGCATGTGCGCCGGGTTGGCGGCGTGCTTTATGATGGGCTTGAGGAAACGCTTAAAACCCTGTCACAGCATTACCCGCTTTTCATTGTCTCCAACTGCCAATGCGGGTATATTGAAGCTTTTTTTGAGTATCACGGCCTGCAAAAATATTTCACGGATTATGAAAACGCCGAGCGCACCGGCCTCACCAAAGGGGAGAATATCAAGCTGGTGATGCACAGGAACGGCTTTGCATCCTGCGTTTATATCGGCGACACGGCAGGGGATCAGAAGGGCGCAGGGGCTGCAGGCGCGCAGTTTATATTCGCAAATTACGGCTTCGGCAAGGCCGATGCTCCGGAATACGAGATAAGCTCGCTGAAAGAGCTGCCTGGGCTTTTGCTGGGCGAATAAAATTAAGGCAGGCGGTATCCGCCTGCCTTTTGTTTTTGTCGGGACTGCACGGAGGTGCGGAAGAAGAGCATGCCAACGAGGACACTGACATTAATTTCCTGCAATATCTTTTGCTTTGCAGGTATAATCGGCAAAAAAGACATTGACGCATAAAAAAAAGAGTGATATAATATCACTCTACATGGTAAAATTTCGCACAGCTATGCAAATTACTACAAACACAGTATAGCAAAGTTAAGCTCGGATTTCAATAGAAAAAATCAACAAATCTACAACCTGCCCGGGTGTATCAAAACTAGACATGCCATAACAGAGAATGGAGTGAAGCTGATTATGAAGGATTTGCGCTGCGGAAGAAAGGTTCGAAAGAGCTTTTCCCGGATCGATGAAGTGCTGGAAATGCCCAATCTCATCGAGATACAGAAAAAGTCCTACCAGTGGTTTTTGGATGAGGGGCTGAAGGCGGTTTTCAAGGATGTCGGAACAATTACCGACTATACCGGAAATCTTGAGCTTTCTTTCCTCGATTATACTATCGAGGAAAATCCAAAGTACAGCGTTACCGAATGCAAGGAGAGGGACGCCACTTATGCCACCCCCCTTAAGGTCCGCATGAGGCTGCGCAACAAGGAAACGGAGGAAATCAAGGAGCAGGAAATCTTCATGGGAGATTTTCAGCTTATGACCGATTCCGGCACATTTATCATCAACGGCGCAGAGCGCGTCATCGTTTCACAGATAGTCCGTTCCCCCGGTATGTATTACGGCCTTGATACCGAAAAGCCCGAAAAGGCCACCCTCAACTGCACTGTCATCCCATACAGAGGGGCATGGCTGGAGTATGAGACGGATATTAACGATATTTTTTATGTCAGAATAGATAAAAACCGCAAAATTCCCATAACCTCGCTTATCCGCGCCATAGGGGTCGGCACAGACGCCGAAATCAAACAGCTTTTCGGCGAGGATGAGCGCATTCTGGCCACCATTGACAAGGATGCGGCAGCCAAAACACCCAACGAAGCGCTGATTGAGATTTACAAACGCCTCCGTCCCGGGGAGCCGCCCACAATCGACAGTGCCAAGACACTTATAAACAATCTTTTCTTTGACCCCAAGAGATATGACCTTTCGGCTGTCGGCCGTTATAAGTTCAACAAAAAAATGGCCATTTCCAAGCGCCTTATGGGCAACACCCTGGCGCAGCCCGTTGCCGACCCGAGAACGGGCGAAATACTCGCCATGCCCGGTGAGACCATTTCCCGTGAGCGCGCCCACGAAATAGAGCGCCTTGGCGTCAACGAGGCTGTATTAAGCGTTGACGGCAAAGAGGTCAAGGTCTTTTCCAACGGAATGGTCTGGCTTCGCGATTTTGTCGAATGTGATGAACGCAAAATGGGAATAGCCGAGCGCGTCAGCTATTCCGTTCTTAAGGAGCTTATGGCAAAGCACGAGGGCGAGGAGCTACTTGAAGCTATCTCCGACAACGTAGCCACGCTTGTGCCCAATCACATCACCCCCGATGATATGCTGGCCTCCATCAACTATATGCTGGGGCTTGCTCACGGTATCGGCACCTTTGACGACATCGACCATTTGGGCAACCGCCGCCTGCGCTCGGTGGGTGAGCTGCTGCAGAACCAGTTCCGAATCGGCTTCTCCCGCATGGAGAGGGTCATTCGTGAGCGTATGACAATTCAGGATCTGGACATCGTAACGCCTCAGTCTCTTATCAATATCAGACCTGTCACGGCAGCCATCAAGGAGTTTTTCGGCTCATCTGCGCTTTCGCAGTTTATGGATCAGACAAACCCTCTTGCCGAGCTTACGCACAAGCGCCGTATGTCGGCGCTGGGCCCCGGCGGCCTTTCCAGAGACCGGGCGAACTTTGAGGTTCGAGACGTTCATTACAGCCACTACGGGCGTCTTTGCCCCATAGAGACTCCCGAAGGCCCCAACATCGGTCTTATCTCCTATCTCGCCACTTACGCAAAAATCAACGATTACGGCTTCATCGAAGCCCCCTACAGGGTCATCGACAAGGAGACCGGTATCGTCACAGACCAGTGCATTTATATGACGGCTGACGTTGAGGACGAATATATCATCGCACAGGCCAATGAACCGCTGGATGAAAATCACCGCATAAAGGCAGCACGCGTAACCTGCCGCTGCCGTGAGGAAATTATTGAAATTGATGCCAACCAGGTCGATTTGATCGACGTTTCTCCAAAAATGATGGTGTCTGTCGCCACTGCCATGATCCCCTTCCTTGAGAATGACGACGCTAACCGCGCGCTGATGGGCTCCAACATGCAGCGGCAGGCAGTGCCCCTTCTCAAGCCGGAGGCGCCTATTGTCGCCACGGGTATTGAGTACAAGGCGGCAGTCGACTCCGGCACGGTGCCGCTGGCTATTGCCGACGGTATCGTTACCAGAGTTTCGGCGGATGAAGTTTCCATCAATTACGACAATATCGGTGAAAAGAGACACAAGCTTATAAAGTTCCTGCGCTCCAACCAGGGCACCTGCGTCAATCAAAGACCGCTTGTTTCGGAGGGAGACAGGATATACAAGGGTGACGTCATCGCCGACGGCCCTTCCACCTCAGAGGGAGAGATTTCTCTCGGTAAAAATGTCCTTATCGGTTTCATGAACTGGGAGGGCTATAACTATGAGGACGCCATATTGCTCAACGAGCGCCTTGTAAAAGAGGACGTTTACACCTCAATCCACATTGAGGAATATGAGACCGAGGCCAGAGACACCAAGCTGGGACCGGAGGATATCACAAGAGATATTCCAAACGTGGGCGAGGATGCCCTGCGCGACCTGGACGAGCGCGGAATAATCCGCATCGGCGCCGAGGTTCGCTCCGGCGACATTCTTGTGGGCAAGGTGACGCCGAAGGGCGAAACCGAGCTAACCGCGGAGGAGCGCCTGCTCCGTGCCATCTTTGGTGAAAAGGCCAGAGAGGTGAGAGATACCTCCTTGCGCGTGCCTCACGGAGAGGCGGGCACAATTGTCGATGTCAAGGTCTTCACAAGAGCCAACGGAGATGAGCTTACCCCCGGCGTCAATATGGTGGTGCGCTGCTATATCGCCCAGAAGAGGAAGATTTCCGTCGGCGATAAAATGGCCGGACGCCACGGCAATAAGGGTGTTATTTCCCGCATTCTTCCCCAGGAGGATATGCCCTTCCTGCCCTCGGGACAGCCGCTGGATATTGTGCTTAATCCGCTGGGTATACCTTCCCGTATGAATATCGGCCAGGTGCTTGAGGTTCACCTTGGGTATGCCGCAAACACGCTGGGCATAAAAGTTGCGACCCCTGTGTTTGACGGCGCCAAGGAAGGGGACATAAGCGAGCTGCTGATAAAGGCCGGCCTCAGGCCTGACGGAAAGAGCGTCCTTTATGACGGCCGCACCGGTATGCCCTTTGACAATCCGGTCACAGTCGGCTATATGTACTACCTCAAGCTGCATCACCTGGTTGACGATAAGATTCACGCCCGCTCTACCGGCCCCTACTCCCTCGTTACGCAGCAGCCTCTGGGCGGTAAGGCTCAGTTTGGCGGTCAGCGCTTCGGTGAGATGGAGGTTTGGGCGCTTGAGGCTTACGGCGCCGCCTACACCCTGCAGGAAATACTCACCGTCAAGTCGGATGATATTGTCGGCCGCGTAAAGACCTATGAGGCTATTGTAAAGGGTCACAACGTGCCCAAGCCGGGCGTTCCTGAATCCTTTAAGGTTCTTGTCAAGGAGCTTCAGTCCCTTGGCCTCGATATTCGCGTGCTGGGCAAGGATATGCAGGAGATCGAGCTTATAGACAACGATGACGATGACGGCTATGAGAAGCTGGTTCGCGGCGACGAGGTGGCAAGCGATCAGGAATTCCGCGACGCCGGATACGGTATTGAGGATGAAACGGGCGAAGCTGTTTTCGAAGAGGACAGTGAGGATATCGTGTTTGAAGATGACGCCTTTGAGGATGATTTCCCCGAAGATCCCCAAATGTAGTTGAAGGGAGAAAACGAAATGGCTTATATGACATTTGAAGCAATAAAGATCGGTCTTGCTTCTTCCGATATGATCCGCCAGTGGTCACACGGAGAGGTAAAGAAGCCCGAAACCATCAACTACCGCACCCTTAAGCCGGAGCGGGACGGCCTGTTTTGCGAGCGTATTTTCGGACCGACAAAGGACTGGGAGTGCCATTGCGGAAAATATAAAAAAGTGCGATTTAAGGGCAAAATATGCGACCGCTGCGGCGTTGAGGTCACCCGCGCCAAGGTTCGGCGTGAGCGCATGGGCCACATTGAGCTGGCCGCCCCTGTTTCACACATCTGGTATTTTAAGGGCATCCCCTCCAGAATGGGGCTTATACTTGATATGTCCCCCAGGCTGCTGGAAAAGGTGCTGTATTTCGCCTCATATATCGTAACCGACCCGGGCGAGGGTCTGCCGCTGAAGAAAAAGCAGATACTCACCGAAAAAGAATACCGCGACATGTACGAAAAGTACGAGAACGATTTCAAGGCCGAGATGGGCGCCGAGGCAATTAAAAAGCTGCTTGCCGAAATCGACCTTGAGGCGCTTTCCGCTGAGCTGCGTGAAGAGCTGAAGGACGCCGGCGGACAGAAAAAGGCGAGAATAACCAAGCGCCTTGAGGTGGTTGAGGCATTCCGTACCTCCGGCAACAGACCTGAGTGGATGATCCTTGACGCCGTGCCGGTTATCCCCCCTGAGATAAGGCCGATGGTTCAGCTTGACGGCGGAAGGTTTGCAACCTCCGACCTTAATGACC
>JAVBSJ010000047.1:0-9774 GCA_031547105.1 Oscillospiraceae bacterium | reverse complement strand
GTCATTTTTGGCTACAATGATCAAGCCGGAGGTGTCCTTGTCTATGCGGTGCACTATCCCGGGGCGGGCAGTGCC
Source organism: Oscillospiraceae bacterium (assembly GCA_031547105.1). Lineage (GTDB taxonomy): Bacteria > Bacillota > Clostridia > Oscillospirales > Butyricicoccaceae > JAVBSJ01. Next base: position 9,699 of record JAVBSJ010000047.1, on the reverse strand, counting down.
CCCTATCCCCGATAGAGAATCCGCACAATGGGCAAGCAGGGCATTTACAAGGGTGCCGCCCTCATGCCCCGGCGCCGGATGCACCACCATTCCCTTCGGCTTGTCGATTATGATGACGCTGCTGTCCTCATATACGACATCCAGGGGTATATTTTCCGCCCTTGTCTCTATTGCCTTCGGCTCCGGCAGCTCAAGCGCCACACTGTCGCCCGCCTTAAGGCGGTCATTTTTTTTTGCCAAGCGCCCGTTTATGGTTATGCTTCCCCCTTCACACAGGGTCTGCGCATAGGAGCGGGTTACGCCCTCTGCCGCAGCAGAAATATAGGTGTCTATGCGGCTGCCCTCGCACTCAGGAGGAACAGTAAAGTTCAAAAGCTTCACACTATTCTCCTTTAACCGCACGGCGTTCCGCCTGAAAATCCAGATATATAAGGTAGATAAAAATCAGCGCACCGATGGTTATACATATATCGGCCACATTGAAAACAGCAAAGTTTATAATGCGCAGGTCAAACATATCGACAACATAGCCCATGCGCAGCCTGTCAAAAAAGTTGCCCAGCGCGCCGCCTATGATAAACGTCACTGACCAGTGCCCCAGCTTTCCCTTCAGCATACCCGATTTGAGCATATAGATCAGCAGCCCGAATGCAAATACCGTTATCACCACAAAGCCCCACCGCATTCCCTGCAGCATTGAAAAGGCGGCCCCGTCATTTTGTACATATGTCAAATGAAATATCCCTTTTATAATAGGGATGGAGCCGTGCTGCAATAAATATGTTGAAGCCCAGTATTTGACCGCCTGATCAAGCCCGAACATCGCCAGAGCCGCCAGTATATATATCACTGAAGTGACCTCCGTCCTCTATAATCCGAAAAGTAATTTTACCATGCTTTTTTGCGTATGTACACACTAATATTTTAATACAGATTGCGATTTTTGGCAAACAGCAATAAAAGCCCCTATGGGCTTTTATTGCTGTTGCTATGCTGATTTCTATTTGTTTTCGTCGCTTTTGCCTTCTTCGGTAAGCTTAGGGGAAGCATTGCGGGTTTTGAAATACCTTTTCCCCACTACGAACAGGCCAAAAAGCACTATGCCCCACAGGGCTATAACCAATATATCCCCTGCTACAAAAACTATGGCATTTTCTATAAATGTCTTGATGCCCTTTATGCTGGAAGCAAAGCGCTCGGAAATGCGCTGCCCAAGGGTCAGGGGACTGACGACCAGCTTGCTGCTGTCCAAAACCTCTTCAACATTAAGGTAAATCGTCGAATAGGTTATCTGATCCTCTAGCCTTCTCATTTGGCCGTCCATGCTTTCAATCTGATAGCGGACGTTTGACAAAGCGCTTTCGATAGTCAGTATATCGGACAGGTTTTCGGCCTTCTTAAGGATCTCCAGAAGGCGCTCCTCCTCGGTTCGGAGGGTCTTTAGACGGGCTTCTGTGTCGTAGTAATAATCGCTGACATCCTGAATATTTTCGCTTTGGGCGGTTATATTCCCCAGCTCCTTGACCCGCTCGCCAAAATCGTCAAGCCCGGATGCCGGGATGCGGAGCGTAAATGAAGCGTACCTGGCGCCGGGGTAGTCGGTTTTTATGCTTTGCCCGCTGACATTGCTGCTCTGGATAAAGCCGCCCATCTCTGCGGCAAGTGTCTCCAGCCGTGCAAGGGTGCTGTCAAACTCCAGCGTCTGCATGGTAAAATTGGCATTTTTAATAAACTTGCGGTTCTCGGTGATGACCCTGTCTCCGCCCGGCGGGATAAGCGGCAGGTCTGTGGCCGGTGCCATAGGTGCGTCAGCAGGGGGCGCGGGCTCAAACTCAGCAGAATTATCCCTGTCATACCCGGCTGTTTTCCCGGCATCGCTATAGCCGGATCCGTCAGGCGCCTGTGGTGCAGTCTGCTCGGCCCCGCAGGCGGACAAAAGCAGGCAAAGGGTCATAAAAAGGCAGAGCAGCCTTCCTCTTTTGCTTATAGATGATTTCATGCTTTCCACCACTCTCAAAAATGTTATATTGCTGTGTGTTATACATTTGACTGAAAACAAACTGCTTTTTTCCTCTGTTCAAAAGTGTTTTTTTAATGTATACTGTCATGTGGATAATAAAGGGGGATTTACTATGTCTGTTCTAGGCGCCTTCAGCGGAATTTTTACCATTTTCACCCTGTTTGCGATAGGTTTTCTTATCACCAGGAACGGCCTGCTTACGCCGGAGCATTATGCGTTTTGCTCCAAGCTTTTGACAGGCTATGCCATACCGGTGATGCTTTTTGAAAACGCAACCCGCAACATGAATATGCCTTTCATAAAATCTATGGGGTGGCTGATGCTTGTCCCCTTTGCCATACAGTTTGCCTGCTTTTCCGTCGCCATAATATGTGCAAAGGTTTTTGGAGTCGACAGGAGCAAAAACGGTATTTTTATCGCAATGTTCAGCATGGCAAATACTATTTTTGTCGGTCTGCCTGTCTGCAACGCCATTTTCGGCGACGCCGGCACACCTTATGTTATGTCCTTTTATCTGGCAAATACATTTTGTTTTTGGATGCTTGCGGTGCCGCTCCTGGCCAAGGATGGCTCCGGCGGCGCACCGACACTCTCCCAAAGGATAAAGAACTCCTTTTCCCGTCAGGTACAGGGCTTTTTGCTGGGGTCGGTTTTCGGCCTGCTGGGTATTGCATTGCCCAGGTTTCTGGCAAGCTCGGCTGTCTATCTCGGCAATCTGACGACCCCCATGTCGGCCATAATGGTGGGGCACCTTTTCGCCAACATGGGCAAGGGCGCTTTCAAAACCGACAAGCTGATAAACATCGCCCTGGTTGGCAAATGCCTGGTTTGTCCTGCAATTGCCGCCGCAATGTGCCTGCTGCTTAAGCTGCCGGTCATGGCGGCAGGGGTCTTCATAGTTGTTTCTGCCATGCCGGTTATGAACCAGACGGTAATCATGGCCGGACACTACGGCGCCGATGACAAGACCTGCGCAAAGGGCTTGGCGCTGTCACTGATATTCTGTATGGGCTTTATTCCGGCTATCGTCTATCTTGTCAGCGGCTTTTATCCCGCGTAAAGACAGGTGGGGAGAGGCTCTGCAGACCCTCTCCCCTATAAAAACGACACGAACACCCGCCGGCAGCGCCCCTGCCGCTAGTTAAAATATATGGCTCAGGGGCTTGGCCCGTTACCTGCCGCCGGACAGGCTTAAGGCCTGTCATATAAAAATAATCCACATTTGCAAGGAGAAAATGAGCTATGATAATGCTATCCCCTTCTAGTCTGTCGGCAGATTTTTCCCGCCTGGGGGAAGATGTGGCAAAGGTGACAGCCGCCGGCGCCCACATGGTACATGTGGACGTTATGGACGGGCATTTTGTACCGAACATATCTATAGGTATCCCCGTAGTGGCTTCCCTGCGCAAGGCTACAACGGCATTTCTCGATGTCCATCTGATGATCTCCCAGCCGAAAAAATATATCGACGCCTTTATGGACGCCGGCGCCGACCTTGTGAACATCCATCTGGAGGCGGAGGGGGATATGGAAACAATGCTTGCGCATATCCGCGCCCGCGGTAAAAAGGCTGCCCTTACCATCAAGCCGGCAACTCCGGCTGAGGCGCTTTTCCCCTATCTGGACAAGGTTGACATGGTTCTTGTAATGTCGGTGGAGCCGGGCTTCGGGGGGCAGAGCTTTATGCCGGCCTCCCTTGACAAGCTTCGGCTGCTGAGACAGGAAATAGAGCGCCGCTCCCTTTGCTGTGATATTGAGATTGACGGAGGCATAACCCTTCAAAACGCCCCTGAGGTCATCGCGGCGGGCGCCAATGTCCTTGTGGCGGGCTCGGCGGTATTTAACGCACCGGATGTGCGGGAGGCTGTCAAAAGCTTTATTTCCCTATAGTACTCAAAAGCGCACCTCAGGGTGCGCTTTTTTCGGTTTAGTGTGGTTTTACACCTATTCAAAATGGGTGGCTATGTACTTCCCGCGGCAGCTTGGCGGCGAATAAATCCACTGCCTTATCTGCCCTGAGGTAATGAAATAGTCCTCCGGCTTGACTTTTCCCATATCTCTCTTGGGTATAAGGTCGATTATTATCAGCTTTACCTTCATTCGTTCCGGTATGACCGATTTTATGTACACCGAAACCAGGTCACCTACCGCTATATCCTCCCGCATTTCGGCAAGGCCGGATAAATTGGGGGTCAGCTCAATAAATGCGCCGTACTCCTCGATTCCCCTGACGACGCCTATAGTCGTCTGCCCCGGTGAAACACGCGCAGCATTTTCCTGCCAGGTTCCCAGCAGCTCTCTGTGGGTAAAGGTAACCCGCCCCATATCACGATCCTTGGACAGCACCGCCATATATATGTCCTGTCCTACGGAAAAACGGTCGGCGGGGTGCCCTATACGGGAAACCGATATATTTTCAATGCCTATAAGGGAAATATTCCCGCAGCCCATGTCTACAAATGCGCCAAATGGCTCCAGATGGGTTATCCTGCCGCAAAGCACCTCCCCTTCAGGAATATTTTCCAGAATATTTTCAAGCGCAATAACCTGCGCGGCTTTTCTTGAAAGAATATATGTATCTCCGTCTTTGCCGGTTACTGTAAAGCACACAGGCTTGCCAACCCTTGAAATAACCGCAATATCTCTGGTTTTCCCGCTCTCTATCCCTATTGCCGTTTCGTTGCGCGGTATGATTCCGCGCTTCCCCTCTATGTCAACAATCAGGTTGTGTCCGCTGTCGCACATGGTGGCGATCCCCTCAACAATCGTCCCCTCTGCCATGGCACGCGCCATGCCGTTTTCCCCCGACACATAGCTTTTGTTTTCCTCGCTGTCAATTAACATGCCCTCCGGCAGATATTTGTTCTGCGGCATATGCCAGCTCCTCCTTAACTTCTTTTGCTCCATTTATATGCCGCAAAAGGCAGTTTGTGACCTTGTATTTACCCATTCGGAATGGTATGATTGACACAAAAGGCGGATTGGGGGCTCTGTATGGATGTTTTGTTAGGCGATATTTTAATAATGAAAAAGCCGCATCCCTGCGGCAATTATAGCTTTCTTGTGCTGCGCACAGGTATGGATTTTCGCCTCAGGTGCGTTAAGTGCAACAGGGAGTTTTTGGTCAGCCGGATAAAGGCAGAAAAAAATATTAAATCCATAGAAAGGGGCGCCCAATGATAAACCGCCATACTCAAATGCACATTGCCCTTTCTCAGGGAGAGGTCGGCAGATACTGCCTTCTGCCCGGCGACCCCGGCAGGTGCGAAAAAATTGCGGCCTATCTTGAAAACCCTGTGAAGCTTGCGCAAAACCGTGAGTTTACGTCATATTCAGGCACCCTTTTGGGGGAGAAAATCACCGTCTGCTCCACCGGCATCGGCGGGCCCTCCGCAGCTATTGCGGTGGAGGAGCTTTTTGCCTGCGGGTGTGATACATTTATCCGTATAGGCTCCTGCGGAGGTATTAAGGAAAGCGTTATGGGCGGCGATGTGGTTGTTGCCACTGCCGCTGTCCGGCAGGAGGGTACGACAAAGGAGTACGTTCCTCCCGAGTTCCCTGCCGTGGCGGACCTTGACGTCACCCTGGCACTGCGGCAGGGCGCCCGCAGCTGCGGATTTAATGTCCATCACGGCATTGTTCAGTCAAAGGACTCCTTTTACGGTCAGCACGCCCCTCACCGCATGCCGATATTCTACCAGCTGGAGAACCAGTGGGAGGCATGGGGAAGGGCAGGCGTCCTCGCCAGCGAAATGGAAGGCGCCGCTGTTTTCTGCGTATCCTCCGTCCTGGGCTGCCGCGCAGGGGCTGTATTCAGCGTCTACTGGAACCAAAACCGCGCCGCCAAAGGTCTGCCCAATCCCATTGATGAAACGACCGACAGAGCTGTTCGAACCGCCATTGAGGGGCTTAAAATACTTATAGAAAATGATAGAGGGGAAAAGAAATGAAGATTCTTCTTGTTGTTGATATGCAAAACGATTTTATTGACGGCAGCCTTGGAACTAAGGAGGCGCAGGCCATTTTGCCCAAGGTGATCGACAAGGTAAAGGGCTTCAAGGGTGAAGTGGTGTACACGCTGGACACACATTTTGAAGACTATCTGGAAACGCAGGAGGGCAAGCGCCTGCCTGTGGTGCACTGCGTCAAGGACACAAAGGGGTGGGAAATCCCCGGCAAGCTGATGCAGGCACTTATTGAAAAAAACGCAACTCCTGTGGAAAAGCTTACCTTCGGCAGTGAATACCTGCCGGAAGCCATTGAGGAGCTTACCGACGGCGAGATGTTTGAAATTGAGCTGGTGGGTCTTTGCACCGATATATGCGTCATTTCCAATGCCATGATTCTCAAGGCTTTTTTCCCTGAGGCTCCCGTGACCGTCGACAGCGCTTGCTGCGCCGGAGTTACCCCAAAAAGCCATTCAAATGCCCTTGAGGCCATGAAAATGTGCCAAATAACCATAAAATAATTTCTCCGATGCCAACAAAGGCGGCGCTTTTCTAAAAGCGCCGCCTTTGTTTTGTGCAATAATAAAAGCTATTTATTTAATGTGAAGTAAACCGCCAGCAGCACCTGCGCCAGCAATATCAGCGGAACGCCTATTGTAAAGCTCTTGTGCTTGGTTTTATGCCTGAAAAGCTGCATGGCGCACCACAGTCCCGCCGCGCCACCTAGCGCCGCAAGGGTAAAAAGCGTTTTTTCGGGAACCCTTCTCCATTGACTTTTGGCAGCAAGCTTGTCCCATCCCGCCACAAAAAAAGCAAGAAAATTGATGGCAAGCAGGTACATATATGTATACTTCATATTTCGCACAAAACCTCCACATCGGTGCAATTGTTAAAAGCGGCAAAGTCCTTAAGCCTGTGGGCAAGGGCTTCTTTAAAGGCCTGTAAAGGTGTAAAGCCTTTCTCTGCCCAGAACGCCTTTACCGTCAAAACTCCCCTTTTGCGGTCAGCTATCGGGGCAATACGGCCTACAAAGCGGTCACCGTAAATTACCGGCAGTACATAGTAGCTGTATTTGCGCTTATCCTGCGGCGTGTATATTTCCCATTTATACTCAAAACCAAAAATATCCTTAATCATGCGTCTGTCCCAAATCAGGTTATCCAGAGGCGCGATAAGCTCCGCACGTTTTTTCAAGCCCCTGCTCTGTGCCTGCTCCATATCGGGCGCTTCCCCGGCGGGCATATAATACTCACTGCCCTCCACAGACAAGGGCGCTATCTCCCCTCTATCCAGCAGGGCGGAAAAGGCGGCGTTCCTCTCAGCTCTGCCAAAGCCCCGCAGCCCCAGAAAGGCATCACTTGGGCGGTTTTGCAGCAGCCCAACCGACAATATTCGACGCTTTAGCTGCCAAATGAAATAGTCACCGTCACTTTCATTTGGGTCAGGCCTGCTGATTTCAGGAATCTCCAGCGTTTCCGGCAGGCAAAAATGGCGGAAGGTTCCTTCCTTATGGTGAATCATAAGCGCCCCGGTATAATACAAATGCTCCAGCGCCGCCTTTTCAAGCTTGACCGAATGCCCCCAGGCGGAAATCACTTTTGCCCCGTCACCCAGCTCGGATGAGGAAACATGCGCCTTTTCCTTCAGCAGCGTCAGTATTTCCGGGGAAATGGTGCCAATGGCCTCCGCATTTCGTGTATGTCCCTTTCTGTTGCGGGCAAGCAACGGCCAATCCGACATAGAAAAAACCGACATCATTTTATCGTAATGATCTACAAGCACCCTGTCTTTATACAAAAGCTCCCACAGCATGTCCTTGCGGTAGCCTTTCACGCGGGAGCTGAGAACAATATCGGCGTTTCTCCCGCAAATATCCACCGGGTCGTACTGAACGCAGCCCCTTTCGGTCACAAAGCGAAGCGCCCCCTGCTTCCCCTTATACTTATGGCTGCCCAAAAGGCCGTGACGGTACAGGAGGAACCTCCCCGCCTCACGCTTGCTTATCTCAAGCATTCTTTTCCCTCATTGCCGCAAGGCTGTTGGCGATGGCGCAAAACTGCTCCAGCCCCAGGGTTTCCCCTCGGGCTTTAGCATCAACGCCTGCTTCCGCTATAGCCTGCTCCATCTGGGCTTTTGTAAAGCCTCCCATACTGGCGCTCATGCTGTTTATCAGGGTCTTACGCCTTTGGGCAAAAGCCCCCTTTATGACGGCAAACAGCAGCTTTTCATCTGCGGCGCTTACAGGCGGAGGGCAGGTATCCAGCCGCACAACGGCAGAATCCACCTTTGGAACAGGGACAAAGCTGTCCTTCCCCACCTCAAGCACAATTTGCGCCCGGGAGTTATATGCAATATAGGGCGTAAACGCGCCGTAATCGGAGGTTCCCGGTTGGGCGCAAATGCGCATGGCAACCTCCTTTTGAACCATAACCGTTATATGTGAAAAGCATTTGCTGTCAATAAGCGCGGCAACAGCGGGAGTTGTAATATAGTATGGCAGGTTGGCACAGGCAATGATTTTGCCCTCTCCTGCAAAATGCTCAGCACAAAGTGCGGCAATATCGGTTTTGAGAATATCTCCTTGAAGGAGGGTAAAGTTGTCAAACTCCTGCAGAGTCTCCTTAAGCACATCGGGCAGGCGCTTGTCCAGCTCCACCGCAACGACCTTTTTCGCCCTACTGCAAAGCTCCCTTGTCAAAGCGCCGATGCCCGGCCCAACCTCCAAAACGCAGGTTCCTTCATCTATGAATGCGTTTTCGGCTATGTCATAAGGCACAGAGGGGTCGCAAAGAAAGTTCTGCCCCAATCCTTTTGAAAATGAAAAACCATGCCGCGAGAGCAGCGCCTTTATATCTCTGATATTACACAAATCCATGTTAATTCCGCCCATATTTTAATTTCTTAAATATCATAGTACCACATTCAGCGGCAATTGGAAACCTCTATTACCTAATGTCCCCGCCCATGTCTGTACCATCCTCGCCGTCCTCGCCGTCTCCTGCCCATCCTCCCCTTTGCGCCAGCAAAGGGGGGGCCCACCGCAGTGGGCGGGGTTAAAAGGCGTTAGGGGTCCGGGGGCGTCGCAACTCCCCGGGGCTTTTTGCTTACTTTTTTATTCACCCCCAAAAGGCGTCGCCTTTTCAGGGACCCCGCTGCTTAGATAAGCCACGGCGCATAGCGCCGGCTCGCTCACGCTCGTCAAAAAGTAACTGGCTCCGCGCCATAAGCGGGAATCCTTAGACGGCAATTATGTGAAATATAGAGATTAACTGTCCCAGTGACACTAATCCGGGCAATTCACTTGGCCGGAATCTATTCAAATAAAGGGGGTTCCAAAGGGCATAGCCCTTTGGGGGCAAGGCACCCCTTTCCGTCTGCACGGAAGGGGCGGACGGTGGTAAAGGCAGGAGACGGGGAGGAAGGCAGGGGCGGGGGTTGAAATGGCGCGCGAAGAATGAAGGAGCGCAAAAAAAAGCCCCGGACTTTCGTCCGAGGCTTTGGCTTGCATACTATCTCTTTGAGAACTGGGGTGCGCGGCGGGCAGCCTTGAGGCCGTACTTTTTGCGTTTCTCACCCCACTGTGCAAGCACAGCGGGGACCCCGTATGATTTTCTAGTCCGACTTCCGTCGGACAGCGCGCCCAAGGCGCGAAGAATGAAGGAGCGCAAAAAATCCCCGGACTTTCGTCCGAGGCTTTGGCTTGCATACTATCTCTTTGAGAACTGGGGTGCG
>JAVBSJ010000003.1:0-8745 GCA_031547105.1 Oscillospiraceae bacterium | reverse complement strand
ACAAAACGGCGAAAGATAAAATGAAAACCGTGCTGCGCTATACTGTGCGCAGCAGGTAAAAGGAGGGAACGGAATGGAGTGGGTTCAGGCCTTCACTCAGGGCAGACAGCCAACACCCCGGGAGACGGAGGAGTTTATTAGCAGCCCTTTTTGGGGCGAGCTCAACGAGTTTTTACAGCAGAGCTACGGGGTATCGCCCTCCTACAGCTACAGTACCTGCTCAGGACAGCCGGGGTGGAATGTCAAGTACCAAAAGGCGGGGCGCTCCCTCTGCACCCTTTACCCAATGGCGGGATATTTTATCGCGCTGGTGGTTATCGGAGGGAAGGAGCAGCTTGAAGCCGAGACTCTGCTGCCAACCTGCACGGAGCATGTGCAAAAGCTGTTTGCAGGGGAATATCACCCCTCTATGGGCAGGTGGCTGATGATAAACGTCACAAGCCCCGAGGTTTTGGAGGATGTCAAGCGCCTTATACAAACGAGAAGGAAGATAAAATAGTGCAAGGGGCAGCCCCGGCAATTATATTTTTTGAAACAGGAGTGTCAGCATTGAATATTACAGTCAGAAATGAAGAGCCGAGGGATTATCACACAGTAGAGCAAATCACGAGGGACGCCTTTTGGAACCTGTACCGCCCCGGCTGTGATGAACATTATGTTTACCACAATCTGCGCAAGCATGGGGATTATATTCCGGAGCTGACCTTTGTAATAGAGCTTGACGGTGAAATCGCAGGCAGCATAATTTATTCGCGCCTGAAGGTAGTTGACGGAGACGGGAAGGAGCACCCCGCCATTTCCTTCGGCCCGGTCAGCGTCGCCCCGCATTTGCACCGAAGAGGGCTGGGGAGAAGGCTGATTACACATTCCATACAAAGGGCAAAGGAGCTTGGGTACAACGCGATTATTATTGGCGGCTTTCCTTACCACTACCACATATACGGGTTTGAAGGCACGAAAAAATATGGCATCTCAATGCCCGACGGCAAGTACTATACAGGCATTATGGCTCTTCCGCTTTACGAAGGCGCGCTTGACGGTATAAGCGGGCGGGTGTATTTCAGTGAGGGGATGTATCCCGATGAAAGCGGATTCGAGGAATATGACAGGCGTTTCCCGGAAAAGGAAAAGAAGGTGACCGAAAGCCAGGCACTTTTTGAAAAGGCCGTGGCAGAGATCGATGAGAGCGCTTACGCCTGAACGGCAAGGCATTTCAGCGGATATTTGAAGCCCTCGGACAACAGTCCGGGGGTTTATATATTCTGCGGCAGGAACGGCGGCAAGCATATTCCCCATTGTAAAAAAGCATTGCCTCTGATAGACTGTATGGTGCAAATAAATGAGGCGGAAATCCGCCGGAAGGAGTAAGCATGAAGGTATTAATGCTCAACGGAAGCCCCAGAGGAGAGAAATGCACCTTTACCGCCCTGACTGAGGTGGCAAGCGTTCTGAATCAAGAGGGAATAGAGACGGAGATCGTCAATATCGGCGCAAAGCCCATAGCGGGGTGCATCGGCTGCGGCGCCTGCAACAAGCTGGATAAATGCGTGTTCGGCGATGACGACGGGGTAAATGCCTTTGTGGAAAAGGCCAAGAAGGCCGATGGCTTTATCTTCGGCGGGCCGGTGCATTACGCAGGGCTTGCCGCTGCTGCCTCCGCCTTTCTGGACCGCTGCTTTTACTCCAATGGGGAGCATTTTGCACACAAGCCGGGCGCCGGCGTCGTAAGCTGCCGCAGGATGGGCACAACGGCCTCCCTTGACCGTCTCAACAAATACATGACTATCAGCCAGATGCCCATAGTTTCCTCCCAGTACTGGAACGCCGTCCACGGCAACACGCCGGAGGAGGTCAGGCAGGATTTGGAGGGGATGCAGGTTATGCGCACCCTGGGGCACAACATGGCATGGCTGCTGAAGTGCATTGAGGCGGGAAAAGCCGCAGGCGTTGCCCTTCCCCAGCCTGAAGAAAAAAGAGCGCGCACAAACTTTATAAGATAGGAAGATTGAATGGAAACGTCCCTGAGGAATAAGTATTATCCCTGGCTTGTTATGGCCGCCTGCTGTATTGTTTCGGCTATAGTGATGGGCATGGGGGTGTCCTGCAGTGGCCTGTTTATGAAGCCGATTGCGGCTTCCCTTTCCGCCGGCCTGGGCGAGGTGGCGATGTACGCCACCATTATGGGCGGCACCTGCGCCCTGACCGCGCCGATAGTTGGCTACATGGTGGGGAAAATCGACCTTCGGCTGCTGCTGACCGTTGGTGTTACATGCTCCGCCGGGGGGACGGCGCTGCTGGGCAGGATCACAGGCCTTTGGCAGCTTTACCTGCTTGGGGCGGTGATTGGGCTGGGGGTCACCCTCAGTACCTCGCTGGTCATGACGGTGGTGCTGAACAACTGGTTTGTCAAGAACACCGGCCTTGCCATCGGCATAACCCTCAGCGGCTCCAGCGTCACGGGTATTGTTATGAATCCGGTGCTTAATGTGCTTATCGGCACTATCGGCTGGCGCAGGGTCTATACGCTGGTGGGGGTGGCGATTGCCGTCATTTGCCTGCCGCTTGTATGGGGCGTTATCCGCATGTGGCCCTCCCAAAAGGGTGTGCGTGCATGGGGCGAGGACGAGATGGGGCAGGCGGCGCAAGCGGTGCAGGCAGACGCGACCCCGGCGCCCGACCTTAAAGGGGAGCTGCGCTCCATGGGCTTTGCTTATGTATTTTTATATGTGATGCTTTCATCGCTGGCGCTGGTGTTCCTCAACCATTTCCCGACGCTTGCCGATACGGCGGGGCTTGGGACGGCGGTGGGAGCTACAATGATCTCGGTGGGCATGGTGGGGGAGCTGTCGGGCAAGCTGTTTTTGGGCGCCCTCAGCGACCGCATTGGTGTGTTCAAGGCAGCCTTGATAGTCACGGCTATGGCGGCGCTGGCCTTTTGCGGCTTGATATTTGTCGGGTTTGTGCCGGTGACATGGGTGGCGCTTGGGGCGGCATTCCTGTACGGCCCGGCACAGGGGGTTTTCACGGTTGGGCTGGCGCTGATGACCAAGCAGATGTTCCCAGCAGCACTTTATTCCCGTATATATCCCTGGTTCAGTGTCATCGGCCTTGTGGCCTTTTCTGCCATGTTTCCGCTGGTGGGCTTTGTCTTCGACAAGACGGGAAGCTTTTTCCTTCCCCTGGCCGCGGGGGCGGCGATTCTTGTATTGTCCTGCCTGTGCCTCATCGCCTGCGACAGGATTGCCAAAAAGAAGGCGGCAGAGGCTGTTAAGTAGCGGCAGATTTAATTACAAAAGCCCGGAGAAGCAGATGCTTCCCCGGGCTTTTTAGCTTTAGTTACACTTCAAAGGGAGGGCAAGACATGGTTTGGGCGATCATATGCCCCATTTCCAGGCCTGAAATAGTGTGCATGGTGACATTGCTCGTCCCTGTCAGGGTGAAGGAAACGGCGTCGTGAAGCCCGGCGCAATAGCTGAGCTCCAGTGAGGCAGCCAGCTTGCCCTCCTCCGTCACCTGAAAGGCTTCCAGCAGTAGAACCGAATCATATACAAGGAAGTTTTGGGCGAAAAGCAGGAATTGGGGAGCCAGAGAGCAGCTTCCCTCCCTGTCAGACATTACAAGCCCCTTTTGCTCCAGCAGAACGAGGAGAACCGGCACTGTTTCGGGGTCGGGCACTTTTACGCCAAGGTTGCCCGATACCCCGGCCACCAAGCCGTTGGGATAGGCGGAGGCCAGCTCGGCTGCCACATCCGGCGCGGTGAAGGTCAACGGCGCCTGGCTCGCACCAATGTAGGAGGACAGCACTTTTTTGCGGGTCAGGTCTATGCAGGCCAGCAGGGTTGCAAGCTCCGACGGCGCCAGGGTGACGTTTATTTCAGCGTTTTTTATGGAGGAGGAAGAATGAAAACCCTCCAAGGCCGACTGAACTTCAATTCCGCCGTTCTCAATCGGGGTGATGATAAGGCCGCTTCCGTCATTTTCGGCCAGGATTATACGTTCACCGTCAAGATAGGAATACTTTTCCAGAAGGACAAAGGGCTTTTGCAGTATCATACGGGCACAGCGCTCAGGCAGCGACAGGGGCAGAAGAAGGGAAGAGGCGTCGCCTGAAAGGACGCCATTTTCAAGAATGCCCTTTTCGGTGAGGGAGGCCTCCTCCCCGCCGGTGAGCTCTTGCCGGTTGTTGGCAAAGGGACTTAGAGGGCTGAGAGTGTCAAAACAGCGGGCGAGATATGTAATCTCAGACGGGGTCAGCTTCATAACGGTATCTCCTGTCGTTTTTTGTTATGCCTATTTTATCAAATATATGGGACAAAAAAAATTAGAATCTATATATCAGTGCAAACGCAAAAAAGACGACCCCAGGGGAAGGGCCGTCTTTTTCGATCATTGCAAAGCGTTTTTATTGGGGGATAAAAGAGAGGTAATGCTGCAAGTAAAGAATATCATAGAGTGTGAAACAATGTGTGTCGGCACTGTAAATAGAATATGAATTATCTTTGTCTTTTACGAGGCGACACCGGCGCGGAAGGTGATGCTAAGCTCCACACGATTGCCGTCCCGCTCAACAGTCAGGGTGACGGTATCGCCGACCTTGCATTTGTCCTTTTGGAAGTTCAGCTCGGCATAGGTTTGAACCTCAACCCCGCCGATAGCGACAATTACATCGCCCACCTTGACGCCGCCCAAATCGGCCGACCCGCCGGAAACCACCTCGGTGACCAGTATGCCGGGCTCGGTTGCAGAGGTTTGAACGGTTATGCCCAGCATGGGACGCGAGGTGACCTTGCCGTATTTGATAAGGTCGTCGGCAATTGTCAGCGCGTCGTCAATGGGAATGGCGAAGCCGATACCCTCCACATCCTCTGCCATTATCTTGGAGGACACAACCCCCACCACCTGACCGCGGCTGTTGATGAAGGGGCCGCCGGAATTGCCGGGGTTGACGGCGGCGTCGATTTGGATGACGCTCATAATGATATTTTCAATCTCCACCTCACGCTGAACTGAGGAAACTATGCCCTGGGTCATGGTGTTGGCAAAGGCCAGCCCCAGCGGATTGCCGATTACAACGGCGGCATCACCTGCGACAAGCTGGGAGGACTGACCGAACTCTGCCGACGGCAGGCTCTTGGCGTCAATTTTCAGAACGCCGATGTCGCTTTTTTCCTCGCTCCCCACAACGGTGGCGGCGTATTCCGTACCGTCGGACAGGGTTACATTTATCGCGGAGGCATTGGCGATGACGTGGTGATTGGTCAGGATATAGCCATCCTCGCTCATTATTATTCCGGTGCCGGAGGAGGAGGCGGTTCCCCACCGCGTCTGGTAGCTGCAGGAGATTCCCACGACCCAGGGGGTGCATTTCGCATAAATCTCCTGAGAGGTCAGCGCCCCTTCAGAGGTGGGCTGAATATAAACCACCTGGGTGATTGGGGTACGGCCGCCAGGGGTCAGCCCGCTGCGGCCTGTATACCATACATAGCCGGCAATGGAGGCAACAGACACCCCGCACAAAATGCACAGGCAGAGCAGACAGGCAAGCAGCACCCTGAACGGACTGCGGCGCGGGGCGCGGGGAGGCTCCTGCGCTTGAGTATAGGGGTGAACAGGGGGATTGTAGGGACGGGGGGGCTCGATGTACAGATCATCGTCATAGCCGTCGTTTGAATTGTTATACATATAAACACTCCTTTTATTACGGATTTTCTTTATGAGCTTAGTTTAGTATGCCGCTGTGAAAAAATAATGAGATAAATGTAATTATTTTGTGAACGGAAGATACATTTTAGCACGGTTATATTATATAATTGCTTCATGCGGATATGAAAGGGGAACTTGCATGGACAGCCTTTTTTTATATAAACAATGGCTTGAGTCAGAGCATGTTACACCCGGGGAGCGGCAGGAGCTGGAAGCGCTGGAGGGCGAGGAAATCAGGGAACGGTTTGGCGGCAGTCTTGCGTTTGGGACGGCAGGCCTCAGGGGCAGATATGCCTTGGGCACCGCCTGCATAAACCGCTTCACCGTGGCGCGGGCAGTTACAGGGTTTGCCATGGCCGTGGGGAGAGGGAAAACCGCCCTTGTCTGCTATGACGGGCGGCGGGGCAGCAGGCAGCTTGCAGAGGTGGCCTGCGCCTGCTTTGAGGAGCAGGGCATAGAGGCAAGCATATTTTCTGCTCCCCGACCCACGCCGGAGCTTTCCTTTGCAGTTCGTTTTATGGAGGCCGATTGCGGGATAAATATAACGGCCAGCCACAACCCTAAGAATGATAACGGCCTTAAGCTGTATGGGGCAGGCGGAGCGCAAATTTCTACCGATGAAGCGGCAAGAATAGCCGGATTTATGGCCGGTATTCCTCTTTTAAGAAGACTGCCGGTTTGTGAGGAGTATAAATATATCAGCGGCGACATTGACCGGCAGTATATAGAAAGTGTGACGGAAGGAAGGCGGGGACAGCCGGGCGCGGGGCCAAAATGCCTCTTCACTCCTTTGCATGGGGTGGCGGGGAAGAGCATGATAGAGGCCTGCAGGGCGGCCGGCTTTGACAATGTACGGTTTTTGGAGAGCCAAATGGAGCCGGACGGAGACTTCCCCTTGTGCGCCAGCCCAAATCCTGAATATGAGGCCAGCTTTTCCGAGGCGCTCAGGAGCGCGGGGGATGCGGAGATTATACTTGCCGCCGACCCCGACGGCGACCGCATAGGGGTGATGGCAAGGGACGCGGACGGCAGGTTGGTCCACATGAGTGCCAACCTGATGGGAGCCTTGATGCTGGAGCATATGCTGCTGTCCGAAAGGCCGGCGGGCAAATGCGCCGTTATAAAAACCGTTGTATCCTCCGACCTTGCGGCGAGGATTGCGGAAAGCGCGGGGCTGGAGGTTCATGATACTCTGACCGGCTTTAAGAATATGGCCCAGCGGTGGCAGGTGCTGGAGCAGGAAGGAATAGAGCCCCTTTTGGCGTATGAGGAGTCCTTCGGCTACATGCCCCGGGGGGACGTAAGGGATAAGGACGGCATTGCCGCCGCCATTATAATTTTGGGTATGGCGCAGCGTCATCACAGCCGGGGGCGCACCCTGCCGGAAGCCGCCGAAAGGCTGATGCAGCTTTACGGCTGGCATATTGAAAAATCCCTGAGCATCTATATGGAGGGCGCGGACGGTGCGGAACGCCTTGGCGGGGCGATGAGCAAGCTTCGGGAGGGTCATATTGCAGAGGTGGCAGCCTGTGCCGTTTCAAGGAAGGAGGACTTCCTGCTCCTTGAGGAGAACGGCAGCGTGCGGGAAGGCACCGACCTGCTGATTTTTCACTTTGAACAGGGGGGAAGGCTGTGCATAAGGCCATCGGGAACCGAGCCTAAGCTGAAAATATACTCCCTTGCCCGGGCAGACAGCCGTGCAGGCGCGGAGGAGCTTGCGGAGAGCCGACTTGCCCATATTTTGCAAATAATAAACGCATAAAAAAACATTTGTGAATATTCCTCCTTAATGTTGCTTTGCACGTAAAAGGGGAGTACACTAGGTCATGTACGCGCAAACGCGGGGAGCAAGGGTTTGCAGGGTTTGTGCGGAAAACTTTTTAGGGGATGATCAAGGTGGATGAACAGACCCAGTCGGTCTCGATGAAGCGTATTTATTTGACGGTTTTGCTGTACGCTTCAATCAACTCATTTATTTCGCCCTTTCTGTCACTGGTACTGAAAACCGGAATGCCGTCGCCTGTGGTGACCTTTTACCGTCTGCTGCTGGTGTCGGTGGTGATGATGCCGCTGGCGCTGGGCAAAAAGAGCAACCGCGAGAGCCTCAAGCTGATGAGCAGAAGGCACTGGATATATTTTGTCCTGTATTCCGTTACAAAGGCGGGTGGCTTTATCCTCTGGGCGGAGGGGCTTCGCCTCGGTGCCCCCAGCTTTACCATGACGACCCTTTCAAACATGGGTCCTATATTTGTTGTGATTTTTTCCTTCCTGCTGCTGCATGAGAAGACCAGCCTTTCTTCCCTGGGCGGCATTGCCATATGCCTGGTGGGCGTTACGGTGATCGGCATCGAAAATATCGCCGCCCTTGGCAGCCCCATTGCCATGATCGTTATTATCATCTGCTGCATGTGCAACGCACTAAATACCATATTCGGCAGGGTGGTGCGCCTGCGGATGGAAATTGTCCCCATGATGGGTCTGTCATATTTTATATGCGCAGTGTTGGCAGGTCTCTATGCCTTAGTTCAGAATATGAGCTTCGCCATACCGGCGGCGGCGTGGCTGCCCCTTCTTGGGGTAAGCTGGGGCTGCACTCTTGTTGGGCACTCCCTCAGCATTTGGACGCTTAAGTATATAAAGCCGGTCACCGCGTCTGTCATGAATCTGGTCAGCCCGTTTTTTACCGCCATTTCCGCCTACTTTCTCCTTGGAGAGGTACCGAAGCCGATCATGTTTGTCGGCGCGCTGATAATGGTTCTGGGGCTTTTGGTATATCAGCGTTCGGAAAACCGCATAGCAAAAAGGGAAGCAGAACGAAGGGCAGCCGAGGAGCAGCCGCAAACCGCGTAAAGGATGCAGGACGTGGATCTGTTGCATTAGGTGTGGCTTTATATTGGCGTTTCGCTCACGCAAATCGGGATTTTTAAGCGCCGGCCACATAAAGTGAAGTGGTATAAAGATAGGAGACACGAAAAGCCGTGTCTCCTATCTTTTGTTGTATACTGAAAAAGAGGTGAAAAAAATGCGTAAAGAATACACATT
>JAVBSJ010000023.1:0-11809 GCA_031547105.1 Oscillospiraceae bacterium | reverse complement strand
GTGGCTGAAGAAAAATAAAGGGGTAATCTGACATGTCTTTGCACCTGAATCTCTCCATGCTCACCGATTTTTACGAGTTCACTATGGCAAACGGCTATCTGGAAAGCGGAATTGCCGACACTATCGCCTATTTTGATATGTTTTTCCGCCGCATTCCCGATAATGGCGGCTATGCCATAATGGCTGGTGTAGAGCAGCTTGTGGAATACCTTGCCGATCTTTCCTTTGACGATGCCGATATAGCATATCTGCGCAGCAAGGGTATTTTCAGCGAAAAGTTTCTGGAATATATACGCAATTTTAAGTTTGAGTGCGATGTTTGGGCCGTGCCGGAGGGTCACCCCATCTTCCCCAATGAGCCGATTGTCTCCGTCCGGGGTCCTGTAATGCAGGCGCAGTTTATCGAGACAATGGTGCTGCTGACCGTAAATCACCAAAGCCTTATCGCAACTAAGGCAAACCGCATGGTTCGCGCCGCAAACGGCCGCGCTGTGCTTGAGTTCGGCTCCCGCAGGGCGCAGGGCGTTGACGGCGCTGTTCTGGGCGCCAGGGCCGCCTATATCGGCGGTGCTGTGGGCACGGCATGTGTAATTGCCGACCAGATCCACGGCGTTCCTGCCATCGGCACCATGGCCCACAGTTGGGTGCAGATGTTCCCGGATGAGTTTGCCGCCTTCGCGGCCTACGCCAAGGTATATCCCCACGACTGCACGCTGCTGGTGGACACCTACAACGTGCTTAAATCAGGCGTGCCAAACGCTATCAGGGTGGCAAAAGAAGTGCTGGAGCCTCTGGGCTGCCGTTTGAAGGGAGTTCGCATCGACTCAGGCGACATCGCTTATTTAAGCAAAAAGACACGTGAAATGATGGACGCCGCAGGTCTTGAGGACTGTGGAATTGTCGCCTCCAACTCCCTTGACGAGTTCCTCATCCGCGACCTGCTGATACAGGGGGCGCAGATAAACTCCTTCGGAATAGGGGAGCGCCTTATAACCTCCAAGAGCGAGCCGGTCTTCGGCGGCGTATACAAGCTGGTGGCAATCGAGGATGATAAGGGCACTGTAATTCCGAAAATTAAGGTCTCGGAAAATGTGGAGAAGATCACCACCCCTCACTTCAAAAAGCTGTGGAGGCTTTCCTCCCGCAAGGACGGGCATTATATCGCCGATGTGCTGACCCTCCATGATGAAGGCATCGATGACACAAAGCCCTATACCATATTTGACCCCAACTTCACCTGGAAAAAGCAGCTTTTGGACGATTTCAAGGCTGAAGAGCTGCTGGTGCCGTTATTTGTAAAGGGGGAGTGCATCTACAAGCCGCAGCCTATCACGGAAATTAGGGAGATATGCCGGCTGACTACCGGCAGACTGTGGGGCGAGGTCACGCGGTTTGAAAACCCCCATCCCTATTATGTTGACCTTTCTCAGGAGCTGTGGGATGTGAAAAACAAGCTGCTTCAGGAAAACTCACTGGACTGATTTTTATAAGAACAAGCGTGTTAACCGAAAGGACGAGCCTATTGCCCGTCCTTTTTCTTTTATCCCCTCCCCGGGGGGATATATTGGTATTTTTACACATTTGCGCTTCAATGACAAAATGCCATTTTCCGATGCTTTTCGTACAAATATTGCGTCAATTTCGGACAAGCCGTGACAGAAAAGAAAAAAATCCGATTCTCCCCTTGACATACAGCCGAACAGGATGTATCATGTAATCAAACCCCCTCCCCCGGGGGTAGGGAAGGAATGATAACATGAATCACTCGCACTATTCCAAATCTCTTGACAACCGTTTGGCTGCAGCCGAGGGGCATATAGCAGCCATACGGCGCATGATGGCGGAGGGCCGTGACTGTCAGGAAATACTTATCCAGCTTTCCGCCGCAGAAAGCTCCATAAGCAAGGTCGCAAAAATTGTTCTCAAGGACCACCTTAACCACTGCGTCAAGGAAGGCATTGAAAACGGGGACAAAAGCGCTTTGGAGGATTTCAGCCTTATACTAGAAAAATTTATTTAACGGAGGGTAAAATTATGAAAAAAACATTTAAGCTCGAGGGTCTTGACTGCGCAAACTGCGCCGCGCAGATGGAAAGGCAGATTAAGGCTATAGACGGCGTTGTCGAAGCCACTGTAAACTTTATGGGAATGAAGCTGGTTCTGGAAGCCGCTGACGATATTTTTGAACAGGTGCTGAACGGCGCCCACAAGGCAGCTAAAAAATACGATACTCTTATCGTTGTAAAATAAAACTATTATGAAACTGAAAAACCAGCTCTTGCGCATCATCGCTGCATGTGCTTTGTTTGCTGCCGCCTTTTTCGCACCCGAAGCCCCTATCCCCTTTCGGCAGGGTCTGTTCATCCTCTCCTATATCACTGCGGGGTACGATGTTGTTCTGCTGGCTGTACGCAATATTTTCAGGGGCAAGGTCTTTGACGAAAACTTCCTTATGACCATCGCCACCTTTGGTGCTTTTGCCCTGCGTGATTTTGATGAGGCATGTGCGGTAATGCTCTTTTATCAGGTGGGTGAGCTGTTCCAAAAATATGCCATCGACCAGTCCCGCCGCTCGATTTCCTCACTTATGGACATCAGACCTGACTACGCCAACCTCAAAACGGAGGAAGGCATAACTCAGGTTGACCCTGAGGAGGTGGCCGTCGGGGACATAATCGTCATCAAGCCCGGGGAGCGCGTACCCCTTGACAGCATTGTCATCGACGGTTTTTCCGCCCTTGATATGTCGGCGCTGACCGGGGAGTCTATCCCAAAGGATGTCGCTTCCGGTGACGCGCTTTTAAGCGGCTGCATAAATACAAGCGGCCTGCTGACCGCCCGTGTGAGCAAGATATTTGAGGAATCAACTGTAAGCAAGATTCTGGATCTGGTGGAGAACGCCTCCTCAAAAAAATCTAAATCGGAGAACTTTATATCAAAGTTTGCCCGGTATTACACCCCCGCGGTCGTTATCGTCGCCGCTCTGCTGGCCCTTGTGCCGCCCCTTGTGGTTTCCGGTGCAACCTTCTCTGAGTGGGTGCCCAGGGCGCTTATATTCCTTGTGATTTCCTGCCCCTGCGCCCTTGTAATCTCCATTCCCTTAAGCTTTTTCGGAGGCATAGGCGGCGCTGCCAAGCAAGGCATACTGGTTAAGGGCAGCAACTATCTTGAGGCTCTTGCCGAGACGGGAACTGTCGTATTCGACAAAACCGGCACCCTTACCAAGGGCATATTTGATGTCACGGAGGTCTTCCCTGCCCCGCCCTTTGACCGTGATGGCCTTATATATTACGCCGCGCATGCCGAATGCTATTCCAGCCATCCCATTGCCCTTTCTCTCAGGCGGGCATACGGCAAGCCCATAGACGAAAATATTATAGATAATGTGACCGAGATTGCAGGCAAAGGGCTATCCGCCGGCGTTTCCGGCAAAACCATCCACGCCGGCAGCCTCCGCCTTATGGAGGATATAGGAACGGCATCCGTCACTCCTGACAGTACCGGCACCCTGGTCTACGTGGCTATTGACGGCGTATTTGCCGGATGTATCGCCATTAGCGATACTGTGAAAGCGGACAGCGCCGCAGCCATATCCAGCCTGAAGGCCATGGGCATAGAAAAGACGGTTATGCTGACGGGCGACAACCAGCAGACGGCAGAGCGCATTGGAAAGCAGCTTGGTATTGACCGCATATGTGCCCAGCTTCTGCCCGGCGACAAGGTGGACATTGTAGAGGAGCTTTTAAGCGCGCAAAGCGAAAAATCCAAGCTGGCCTTTGTGGGGGACGGCATAAATGACGCCCCTGTGCTGGCAAGAGCCGATATAGGCATTGCCATGGGTGCACTGGGCTCCGATGCGGCAATAGAGGCCGCCGACATTGTCATTATGACCGACGAGCCTTCCAAGCTGGCGACAGCCATTAAGATTTCCAAGAAAACCCTGTCTATTGCAAAGCAAAACACGGTATTTGCCATTGGTGTAAAGCTGATTGTTATGGCGCTTGGCGCCGCAGGCAAAGCAAACATGTGGGCGGCGGTCTTTGCCGATGTAGGGGTTGCGGTGCTTGCCATACTCAACTCCCTAAGAGCTCTGAGCACAAAGGATTTATAAATATTCCCAAAACAAAAACCAGCAGACCCGGAAATCCGGGTCTGCTGGCTTTTGTTTCTTATTTGCTTTTTTTAATATTCATGCCTATAACCATGCCGATCAACATGCCAAAGCAGATGCCATAGGTCAGGAGCATGGGGCCATACAGACCCATAAGACTGCTTCCGATTGCCGTGCCGAAGCACATTCCCAGGCTCATTCCCTCTGACATATAAGTGTCGCTGTTCCCTTTCGCCTCTTTCTGTTCATTTTTATAGGCTCGCCTTACAAAACGGAAAGCGCCGATTGCCACTACAAGGCTAATACCAATTACAACCCAGGGCAGTGCCGCAAGGATAAAGTCTACCATACTAACTCCCTCATCTCGCAAGATTTTATTATTAGTATAACATGGGCGGATAAAAATATAAAGCAGAAACCGCGGCGGTTGCCGCGGCCTCTGCTGAAAGGATATAAAATATGAAAAAGAAGATAAGTGCTGTTTTATTTGGGCTGGGGAACGGGAACATCCATGGGGATGGGGCACTTGTAGGGACGTCCGGCCATTGTCTTGTCAAACTCGGCCTTAGCCTTCACAAGATTCTCAGGCTCCTCAACCATCTTCATGGCAGCAGCGGCGACAACCTGGGCGCCGAAAATCATGCCCTTAAGACCGATGGAGTTGCCGGAGCAAGCAGTGATCTGCCAGCTGTGTCCGGGAGCCGCCATATTGCAGGTAGCTGTTGTAACCATGACGCAGGGCACGATGTTCTGGACATCGGCAACGTCAGTAGACCCGCCGCCCGACATGACCATGATAGGTGCAACGCCGGAATGGATGGGGCCACCCTCAAGCTGCCCTGCTGCCTTAACTGCCTCATACATGGGGGACTGCTTGTTGAGGGCATCGGCAAAAGCCTTTTCCTCTTCTGTCCATGCGGGCAGGGGCAGGCTCTTCATAACATCATGGGTCAAATGTGTCATGTATTCATTGGGCTGGGTGTTGTAGCAGCCGCCCAGGAACTCAATTTCAAGCTCAGTCTCGGTCATCATGGCAGCGCCCTTGGCAACCTTCACAAGGCGCTCGTAAGCGTCTTCGATAGTCGGCCTGGACTGGGCGCGGACATAATACCACACGGCAGCTCTATCGGGAACGATGTTGGGAGCTGTGCCGGCTTCTTTATAGCTGTAGTGAATGCGAACATCAGATGTAACATGCTCACGCAGGTAGTTGGCGCCGACACTCATAAGCTCAGCCGCGTCAAGTGCGGAACGGCCGTTGTGGGGATCTCCGCCGGCGTGGGCGGTGCGGCCCTTGAAGTGGAAAATAGCCGAGTTAAGGCCGTTGGAGGAGCCGAGGCACACAGCGTTTGCCTTGCCGCCGTGCCATGCAAAGGCACAATCAAGATCGGTGAAGGCGCCGTTTCTGGCCATGAAAACCTTGCCGGTCAGAACTTCTTCAGCAGGGCAGCCATAGAAGACGATAGTGCCCTTAAGACCCTTTTCTTCCATCTCGGCCTTCATGCCGACAGCTGCGCCGAGGCAGGCAACGTTAAGAAGGTTATGGCCGCAGCCCTGACCCGCTCCGCCGATAACCACAGGATCCTTTTCGGTAGCAACCTTCTGGCTCATGCCGGGCAGAGCGTCAAGCTCACCAAGCAGGCCGATGACGGGATGGCCGGAGCCCCAACGCCCGACAACGCAGGTGGGCAGGCCGTAAGCGCCTGTTTCGACGGTAAAGCCGTAGTCTTTCAGAACTTCGGCAGTCCACTCACAAGCCTTGACCTCGTTATAGGCTGTTTCGGGATGCTCCCACATTTTGAGAGCCAAATCGTTCAGGGTTTTGCTTTCGGCAGCGATTTTTTTTGTTGCAACTGTTTCCATAATTATCAAACTCCTTTCAAATTGCCTGAGGGGGTTTCCCCCCTCAGGAGAGCTGGTGCTACTTCGTTACGGGCTGGGGAACGGGGACGTCCATTGGGATGGGGCACTTGTAGGGGCGGTTGGCCATTTTCTTGTCGAACTCGGCCTTGGCCTTCACAAGATGCTCCGGCTCTTCAATCATCTTAATCGCAGCTGCGGCGACAACCTGGGCGCCGAAAATCATGCCCTTAAGACCGATAGAGTTGCCGGCGCAGGCGGTGATCTGCCAGCTGTGTCCGGGGGCGGCAATATTGCAGGTAGCGGTGTTGACACTGATGCAGGGCACGATGTTCTGAACATCGGCAACGTCAGTGGAGCCGCCGCCCGCAAGAACCGTTATGGGCATCACCGCGGAGTGGATGGGGCCGCCTTCCAGCTGCCCTGCCGCCTTGACTGTTTCGTACATGGGGGACTGCTTGTTAAGTACCTCGGCAAAGGCCTTTTCCTCAGCTGTCCATACGGGCAGGGGCAGGTCTTCCATGATGTCATGAGCCAGCTTTACCATATACTCGTTGGGCATGGTGTTATAGCAGCCGCCCAGGAACTCAATCTCAACCTCGGTCTCGGTCATCATTGCAGCGCCCTTGGCGATTTTGACAAGACGGCTGTAAGCATCCTCAACAACAGCCCTGGACTGGGCGCGGACATAGTACCAAACAGCGGCCCTGTCGGGAACGATGTTGGGGGCTGTGCCGGCCTCCTTGTAAACATAGTGAATACGGACATCTGATGTAACGTGCTCACGCAGATACTGGGCGCCGACGCTCATAAGCTCAGCCGCGTCGAGGGCCGATCTGCCGTTGTGGGGGTCTCCGCCGGCGTGGGCGGTGCGCCCGCTGAAGTGGAAAATGGCCGAGTTGAGGCCGTTAGAGGAGCCAATGTTGACAGCATTGACCTTGCCGCCGTGCCACGCAAACGCGCAGTCCAAGTCGGTAAAGGCGCCGTTTCTTGCCATGAAAACCTTTCCGGTCAGCACTTCTTCCGCAGGGCAGCCGTAGAAGACGATGGTGCCCTTAAGCCCCTTCTCCTCCATTTCGGCTTTCATGCCGACAGCCGCGCCCAAACATGCAACATCAAGCAGGTTGTGGCCGCAGCCCTGACCTGCCTCTCCTGCCACTACAGGCTCCTTTGTGGTGGAGACCTTCTGGCTGAGGCCGGGCAGCGCATCAAGCTCACCCAAAAGGCCGATGACGGGATGGCCGGAGCCCCACCGTCCAACGACGCAGGTAGGCAAGCCGTAAGCGCCTGTCTCAACTTCAAAGCCGTACTTTTTCAAAACTTCGGCAGTCCATTCACAAGCCTTGACTTCATTATAGGCTGTTTCAGGATACTCCCACATTTTGAGGGCCAATTCGTTCAGCGTTTTGCTTTCGGCTGCGATTTTTTTTGTTGCGATTGTCTCCATAGTTTTGCTCCTTTCAGGTCACCCTGAGGGAAGCCCCTCCTCCCTCAGGAGGGCGAATACTACTTAAACTACCGGCTGAGGAACAGGTACTTCCGCCGGAATGGGGCACTTGTAAGTGCGGCCATTCATAACCTTTGCGAACTCATCCTTGCAGGCCTGCACAATGGAGGGGTTCTCCACCATACGGACTGCGGCTTCCGCCATGGCTTTCGCGCCGTAAATCATGCCTTTGTGGCCGATGGACATACCGACGCATGCGGTGATCTGCCAGCTGTGGCCGGGGGCGGCCAGGTTGGCCTGAGATGTCATAACCTGCAGTGTGGGGCAAATGTGCATAACATCGCCGACATCGGTAGAACCGTAGCCATTCTGGTTAAGGATGGGCAACACAGTGGTGGCAAGGGGGCCGTTATCAAAGGCGCCCTTGGCCTTCATGGCCTCGTACATCGGGGACTGCTTGTTGAGTGCGTCGGCAAAGGCCTTCTCTTCCTCGGTCCAGACCGGCATTTCAACCTCGGTCATAACCTGACGGGTAAGCTCAGCCATTGTGACGCTGTTCAGGGTGTTGTAGCAGCCGCCCAGGAACTCGATTTCCACCTCGGTCTCGGTCATCATGGCGGCGCCCTTGGCGATCTTGACCAGGCGGTCGTATGTATTTTCAACGGCCTCGCGGCTCATTGCTCTGACATAATACCAGACAGCGGCTCTATCGGGGACGATATTGGGTGCTGTACCGGCTTCCTTATACATATAGTGGATGCGGACATCTGAAGTTACATGCTCACGCAGGTAGTTGGAGCCGACGCTCATAAGCTCAGCCGCGTCAAGAGCGGAACGGCCGTTGTGGGGATCTCCGCCGGCATGGGCAGTGCGCCCCTTAAAGTGAAATACCGCGCTGTTAAGCCCTGTCATTGTGCCGATGGTGACATTATTGTTGGTGGAACCGTGCCATGAGAAAGCGGCGTCGATTTCGTTAAATCCGCCGTTTCTGGCCATAAACGCCTTGCCTGTCAAAACTTCCTCACCGGGGCAGCCGTAATAAATAACCGTTCCCTTGAGACCCTTCTCTTCCAACGCGGCCTTCATGCCCAGGCATGCGCCCAGCGCGGCAACACCCAAAAGGTTATGTCCGCAGCCCTGACCGGCACCGCCGAGCACGATGGGATCCTTTTCGGTTGTGACCTTCTGGCTCATGCCGGGAAGGGCGTCATACTCGCCCAAAAATCCGATGGCTGGATGGCCTTCGCCCCAGGTGGCCTTTATGGCGGTGGGGAGGCCGGCATATCCGACCTCTACATTAAAGCCGTGCTTTTTAAGAAACTCTGCCGTCCATTCACAGGCCTTAACCTCGTTATAGGCAGTTTCGGGATATTCCCATATTTTATCGGCAAGAGCGATAAGCTCTTGAGCGTATTTGTCAACCGTTTTAGTTGCTGTTGTCTGAATCATTTTATTTAGTCTCCTTTTTTTATTCCGGCGGGGCGGATCGCCCCGCCGGAAATGCAGTTTAAATTAGGGCTGGGGAACGGGAACTTCTGCGGGAATGGGGCACTTGTATGTGCGGCCGTTCATGCTCTTGTCAAACTCGGCCTTGGCATTCTGAACAATTGTGGGATCCTCAACCAGCTTGATGCCGGCTGCGGCCATGGCCTTCGCGCCGTAAAGCATGCCCTTGTGTCCGATAGACATGCCGGAGCAGGCAGTGATCTGCCAGCTGTGGCCGGGGGCGGCCAGATTCCATGTGGCGGTGCTGACAAAGACTGTGGGGCAGATGTGCATAACATCGCCGACGTCTGTGGAGCCAAAGCTGTCAGCCTTGACGATAGGTGCGACGCCGACTGCAATGGGGCCGTTTTCAAAGGCGTTCTTTGCATTCATGCCCTCATACATGGGGGACTGCTTGTTCAGCTTGTCGGCAAAGGCAAGCTCTTCCGCTGTCCACTGGGGAGCATCGACGTTCTGAAGCGCTTCATGTGTCAGGTTCGCCAGAACCATGTTGTTCATGGTGTTGTAGCAGCCGCCCAGGAACTCGATCTCCACTTCGGTTTCGGTCATCATGGCAGCGCCCTTGGCGATTTTTACAAGGCGCTCATATGTGCTTTCAACGGCCTCGCGGCTCATTGCTCTGACATAATACCAGACGGCAGCTCTGTCGGGGACGATATTGGGGGCTGTGCCGGCCTCTTTATAAACATAGTGAATGCGGACGTCAGAGGTTACATGCTCACGCAGGTACTGCGCGCCGACGCTCATAAGCTCAGCCGCGTCAAGGGCGGAACGGCCGTTGTGGGGGTCTCCGCCGGCATGGGCGGTGCGTCCCTTAAAGTGGAAAATGGCGGAGTTAAGGCCGGTCATGGTGCCGCTCGAAAGGACATTGGCATTGCCGCCGTGCCAGGAGAAAGCCACATCCAGCTCACGGAAGGCGCCGTTTCTGGCCATGAAGGCCTTGCCGGTCAGCACTTCTTCTGCGGGGCAGCCGTAGAAAATGATGGTACCCTTCAGACCCTTTTCCTCCATCTCGGCCTTCATGCCGATAGCGGCGCCCAAGCAGGCAACGCCGAGGAGGTTGTGGCCGCAGCCCTGACCTGCGCCGCCGAGAAGCACGGGATCCTTCTCATGTGTGATTTTCTGGCTCATGCCGGGGAGGGCGTCATACTCTCCCAGGAAACCGATAACCGGATGACCCTCGCCCCATTTTGCGACCATGCATGTGGGCATATCGTAAGCGCCGGTTTCGACGGTAAAGCCCTGTTCCTTCATATATTCGGCTGTCCATTTGCAGGCATTGACTTCTTTATATGCGATTTCCGGATTGTTCCACAGTCTGTCAGCAAGATCAATGAATTGCTGCCCCTTGGAATCAATGACTTTTGTTGCAGTGCTCATACGATTTCCTCTTTTCACAATTGTTTTTTATAAACACGACAAGGCAGAGCTTAACTCCGCCTTGCCGCTTTATTGCATTTAGGGTTGGGGAACTGGAACTTCCGCAGGAATTGGGCACTTGTAGGTGCGGCCGTTCATGGACTTATTGAACTCTTCCTTGGCCTTATCGACAAGAGAATTGTCCTCAAGCAGCTTAAGTCCGGAAAGCGCCATGACCTTTGCGCCCTGAAGCATGCCCTTATGTCCGATTGACATACCGGCGCAAGCAGTAATCTGCCAGCTGTGTCCGGGGGCGGCGGCGTTATAGGTTGCATTTCTGACCATTATGCAGGGGCAGATGTGCATGACATCACCGACATCGGTGGAGCCGTAACCGTATACAACCTGCACAGTGGGGATCTCAGTGGCGATAGCGCCCTTATCCAGCAAGCCCTTGGCCTTGATGGCCTCATACTGGGGAGACTGCTTATTGAGGTTGTCGGCAAAATCAAGCTCTTCCTTGGTCCACTCCGGTACGCCGACCTCATTGAGCGCCTCATAGGCAACATCGTTGAGAACCTTGTTGGGCAATGTGTTATAGCAGCCGCCCAGGAACTCGATCTCCATCTCGGTCTCGGTCATCATGGCAGCGCCCTTTGCGACCTTGACAAGGCGGTCATATGTATCCTCAATGGCTTCGCGGCTCATAGCACGGACATAATACCACACGGAAGCCCTGTCGGGGACGATGTTGGGAGCTGTGCCGGCTTCTTTATAGACATAATGGATGCGGACATCTGAAGTTACATGCTCACGCAGGTAGTTTGCGCCGACGCTCATAAGCTCAGCCGCGTCGAGTGCCGATCTGCCGTTGTGGGGATCTCCGCCGGCGTGGGCGGTACGTCCCTTAAAATGGAAAATGGCGGAGTTAAGGCCGGTCATCGTTCCCATTGTCAGGTTGTTGGCACCCGATCCATGCCAGGAGAAAGCCACATCAAGCTCACGGAAGGCGCCGTTTCTGGCCATGAAGGCCTTGCCGGTCAAAACTTCTTCCGCGGGGCAGCCAAAATAAATAATTGTACCCTTAAGTCCCTTTTCCTCCATCTCGGCCTTCATGCCGATGACAGCGCCGACACAGGCAACGCCGAGGAGGTTATGCCCGCAGCCCTGTCCTGCGCCGCCGAGAACCACAGGATCCTTTTCAGAGGTGATCTTCTGGCTCATGCCGGGGAGAGCGTCATATTCACCGAGAAAACCTATAACCGGATGCCCCGATCCCCATGTGGCCTTAATGGCGGTGGGCAGACCAACATGTCCGACTTCAACCTCAAAGCCGTTCTCCTTAAGATAATCTGCGGTCCACTTGCACGCTTTTACCTCTTTATATGCAATTTCAGGCTCCTCCCACATTTTATGGGCGATGTCGATTAGTTCTTGGCTTTTCGCATCAATCTTCGCTTTTGCTGTAGCTCCTGTCATTTTCAGTCTCCTCTCAATTTTCATTTTTACAGGTCAGGGCAGCTATT
>JAVBSJ010000093.1:0-9538 GCA_031547105.1 Oscillospiraceae bacterium | reverse complement strand
GGTGGCGAGGACAAATACGGCCTCTCCCTGTGAACCAAAGCGCTCCTCCAGCAGGGTGTAAAATGTGGCGGCGATAAAAGCGTGGTGTCTCTCGGTAAACTCCTTCATGGCGCTACTCCTTTTTCTCCAGTTTTATTTTTTCTCCGTCGGGCTGCAGGATGTAGGTGTTGTCCAGCTGGCTTTCAAGGCTGCCGCGGATGGCGGCGATATATTCCTGCCGGAGGGCGTCGCGCTCAGCCGTCTCTTCGGCGCTCAGCCCCTCTTTTTTTGTCTTGGCGGCAAGCTGGTTTATGCGGTCTATCTTATATTGCTCCATAATTACCTCACAATTATTGATGTTACCAGTATAACCTGCGGCACAAGGTTTTTCAAGTGGCAGGCGGGTGCGTAAGCGCAGGGGCTGCCCTCAACATTTTCCATGCTTGCGCAAAAAAGAATTGTTTTTGGCGGCTGAAATTAACAATTTTTTTGAATAACCTCCAATTTTAACGGCAAAACTACCCATATAAAAACAGGAGGTGACCGCAATGAGTCCCAAGGAACTGCTTTATATCGAAGACGCCCTCGGCCATGCCACCCACATGAAGTCCTGCTGTACACAAGGCGCATCGTCCATCACCGACCCCGCCATTTCCAATCTGGTGCAGGGGATGGTTTCGCGCCATCAGCAGATTTTTGACAAGTTCTATCAGCTTTTGAAGTAGGGGGAAACACAAAATGCAAAACAACAACTCAATGAACCAGTCGGGTATTTCCAATAACAGCGCATCCCAGCCGGCAGGTGCCATGAATGACCGCATGGCGGCGGAGACCCTGCTGAACCAAACCAAGGGAATGTGCAACCTGTTTATGAACGGCGCAATTGAATCCTCCACTCCGCAGGTTCACGCCGCCTTTGAGCAGGCCCTTAAGGACAGCATATGCATGCAGCAGGAGATTTATCAAAAAATGTCCGAAAAGGGCTGGTATCCTGCCCAGCAGGCACAGCAGAACGAGGTTTCCCAGACCAAGCAGAAATATCAGTCACAGTCCTCCGGCCAGAGCATGTAGCAGTAAGATAAAGCGCCTGCATTGCAGGCGCTTTATCCGGTTTATATGGGCTTATTCCATCCTTAGCAAGGCCTTGCGCTGAAGGTAATCGGGCATTACGGCGGCAATTTCCCTATAAAAGGCGGGGCTGTGGTTCTTTTGGCGTATATGGGCAAGCTCATGCACCACCACATAGTCTATGGCAGGCTCAGGGTACAGCATAAGACGCCACGAAAAGCACAGCCGGTTTTCGGGGCTGCAGCTGCCAAAGCGGCTTTTTGCTGAGGTTATCCGCACGCCGCTTGGGCATACTCCCATTATGGCGGCAAAATGATCCACCCGGAGGGGGAGCAGCTCAGCAGCCCGCGCGCGCAGCAGCGCCTCTTTTTCCGGGGTGATGGCGGCGTCCTTTTCCGCTGCGGCTTGGGCGCGGGCAAGGTTTTGGGCAATCCAAAGGGCGTTTTTGTCCACGAAGGTCTTTATGGCCTCGGCACTCAAGCGAAGCGGAGAGTGAACAACCACCTGCGCCTGCCGGGTCACCTGTATGGAAAGTGTTTTGCGCTTGGTGCGCTTCACCGTGTATTCCAAAAAACCACCTCCAAATCGTAATAAACAAAGCAAATATTACTATAAGCAATCAAACGGAGACACATATGGGGATTTTCAGCAGAAAAAGTGACGGATATTTTGAAGGCTTTTACTACAAGCATGCCTTTGCTGAGGATACTGTCAGCTTCATTCCCTCCATCAGCCATTCGCCCGGAGGGGGGCGGCAAGCCGCCTTGCAGGTCATAACCGGGGAAGGCAGCCATAGCTTCAGCTATCCCACCGGGCATATATACCGGAAGCGGGGGATGCCCTCGGTAGAAATGGGAGCATGCCGCTTTACCAGCCTCGGCTGCACCATCGACCTGCGGAAGGAGGGGCTTGATATAGCGGGGGAGA
This sequence comes from Oscillospiraceae bacterium, assembly GCA_031547105.1. Classification (GTDB taxonomy): domain Bacteria; phylum Bacillota; class Clostridia; order Oscillospirales; family Butyricicoccaceae; genus JAVBSJ01. Next base: position 7,564 of record JAVBSJ010000093.1, on the reverse strand, counting down.
TAGGGTATGGGCAAATGTCCCGCCTGAAGGGGGATATTATGGGCCCCTTCCGCTTTGCCCCCTTTATGGAGTGCCGCCATACCGTGGTAAGTATGGGGCACGAGCTGAGGGGGAGGCTGTCTGTAAACGGCAGGGATATGAGCTTTTCAGGCGCATGGGGGTATAGAGAGGGGGACAGCGGACATTCCTTCCCCAAGGAATACCTGTGGACGCAGGGGGCGGAGGAGGGTCTGTCGGTAATGATGTCCTGCGCCGACATTCCCTATTTGGGCAGGAGCTTTCCCGGGGTCATATGCGCACTGCTGTATAACGGAAAGGAGTATGTCCTTGCCACATATAACGGCCTCAGAATATTGGAGCGCACCCCGACCAAGCTAACTGTCAAACAGAAGGGGATAAGGCTGTCTGCCGAATATCTGGGCAGCGGAGGGCACAGCCTCAACGCCCCGGTGAAGGGGGTCATGCGCCGCAGGATTAAGGAAAACCTGCGCTGCCCTGTGAGATACCGCATGATGGAAGGGGGTCGAACGGTTTTCGACACGGTGCTGGAAAGGGCCAGCTTTGAATACAGCAGGTACAGCGCCGGCGAGGAATGAGGCTTTGGAAAAGGATGCCGTAAGGCATCCTTTTTGGTTTATTTAAGAAGTGCTTTCAAGGCATCCAGCTTGTCCAGCCGTTCCCACGGCAGGTCAAGGTCATTGCGGCCGAAATGGCCGTAGGCCGCCGTCTGGCGGTAGAGGGGGGCGCGAAGGCCGAGGTTTTCAATTATAGCGGCGGGGCGCAGGTCAAAGGTGCTTGCAACGATAGAGGCGATCTCCTGGTCGCACAGCACGCCGGTGCCGAAGGTTTCGGCATAGACTGAGACAGGGCGGGCAACGCCGATGGCATAGGCCACCTGCAGCTCGCACTTCCTTGCCAGCCCTGCGGCGACGATGTTTTTGGCGGCGTAGCGGGCCATATATGCGGCAGAGCGGTCAACCTTAGTCGGATCCTTGCCGGAAAAGGCGCCGCCGCCGTGGCGGGAATAGCCGCCATAGGTGTCGACGATGATTTTGCGCCCTGTCAGACCGCTGTCCCCCTGGGGGCCGCCTACAGTGAAGCGACCTGTGGGGTTGATGTATATTTTGGTGTTTTTGTCGATCAGCTCCGCAGGGAGGGTCTTGAGTATAACCTCCTCAGTCACGGCCTCACGCAGGGTGGCAAGGGCGACGTCGTTGGCGTGCTGGGTGGATATGACCACCGTGTCAATGCGCTGCACCTCTCCGTTTTCGCCGTACTGCACCGTCACCTGGGACTTGCCGTCCGGCAGGACAAAGGGGAGGATAGCGCCCTTGCGCACCTCTGAGAGGCGGCGGGTCAGCTTGTGAGCATAGACGATGGGGGCGGGCATATATTCGGGGGTCTCGTCGCAGGCGAAGCCGAACACCATTCCCTGGTCTCCCGCGCCGATATGGTCAAAGGGGTCGGAGCCGTCCTTGCGGAACTCTACGGCGTTGTCGACGCCCAGAGCAATATCGGGGGACTGCTCATCAATGGCGGTCATAACGGCGCAGGTTTTGTAGTCAAAGCCATAGGAAGCATCGGTATACCCGATCTCCCGCACGGTGCGGCGCACGACCGCCGGAATATCAACGTAGCAGCTTGTGGACATTTCCCCCATGACAAGCACCATGCCGGTGGTGGCAGCCGTTTCACAGGCGACGCGGGCATTTTTGTCGCTTGCCAGAACCTCATCCAAAATGGCGTCGGAAACCTGATCGCACAGCTTGTCGGGATGACCCTCCGTGACGCTTTCCGATGTAAAAAGTCTGATTGACATTGTTCTTACCTCTCTCTTTTTCGTTTGGACAATATCAAAAAGGACTCCCGAAAAGGAGTCCTTTAATGTTAATAAAAGTCCACTCCTTATCGATGTTAGCGTTGCCACCGCACCCCGCGGGCCGGTTGGCGTGAGGTCATGGAGCTAACTCTCTACCTCAACTCTGGATAATGGCGTCCTATGAAATTGTCGATTTTCAGTATAGCAGGAGGGAGCCGGTCTGTCAAACAAAAAGTGACGGCACCCTTTGCCACCGCGGTGAAAAGGTGCCGCCTGAAAGAATCACATTTCGGCAATTGACCCCCGGCAATGGGCACATATATTGGAGCCGTTAAAATCCTTCAGGTCTTTTGTGCCGCCGCAGTGTACGCAAAACGGAGGGCACTGGGCAATTGTCAGCATGTTTATGCCGATGCTGTTGATTGTCAGTACTGTTTTGGAGTTCCAGCCCAAAAGGGCAAGGGCAAGGCGGGGAATGGTAATTTGTCCGTCGGCGTTTAGCGCAATGATTGGCTTCTGTTTCATGTCATGTCCCCATTTTTTTAAAGCTTTTTGATAATTATTGTACATGAGTTATTTGTCACAAAATCCGATATTTTATGAAAAAATATGTTATTTTGTGTTATTTTGTCTTTATATTTATGGTTTTGTATTGTTGTGCGCCGTTTTCCGTCTTTGCGGAAGAGGGGGTCTGCAGTGGCAGGGAGCTTATGTAAGGCGCTGCCAAGCCAGCCATACAGTGCAATATTTTACAATATATTATAATATATTATACTATAAAACACTTTGTTGCAACAAGAAATGTTATTCTTATTTAAGAGTGATTGGAGGTATGATGATGAAACCGTTAAAGCAAAGTGTTAGCCTGACTTTGGATGTCGACATTGTTAAAAAGATTAAGGTTCTGGCTGAACGAGATGACCGCTCTCTGTCGTCATACATCAACCTTGTCCTGAGAGACTATTTAGATGGCAGAGAAAAGGATGTTAAGTAAAGAAGCCCTTCGGATGTCAGAAGGCAAAATAAGGCAACAAAAAACTAAACCCTCTGCCTTCCTATGGGCAGAGGGTTTATTACAGCTTTGTATATGCCGCCGGCGCTTGCGCTACTTATATATATCTGTGTCCAAATACCGCTCCCCCCGGTCGGGCAGCAGAACGACTATGTTCTTGTCCCGGTTTTCCGGGCGCTGGGCGATGTAAACTGCGGCGGCAAGGGCCGCGCCGGAGGAGGGGCCGCACAAAATCCCTTCCTGTCTTGCAAGGGCGGAGGCAAACTCAAAGGCGTCAATACTGCGCACCCGCACCACCTCGTCCAGCAGGTATTGGTTGAGGTTTTGGGGCACAAAGCCGGCACCCAGGCCGGATATAGGGTGGGGCCCCGGTATGCCCCCGGAAATAACGGAGGAGTCATAGGGCTCAACCCCGATTATGCGGCATTCCGGAAGCAGCATTTTAAGCCCCTCTCCGCAGCCGGTGACGCTGCCGCCGGTGCCTATGCCCGCCACAAAGAAGTCGATCCTGTCAAGCGCCGCAAGCAGCTCCCTTGCGGTTTGCTCCTTGTGTACACCGGGGTTGTCGGCATTGTCAAAGTGGTCTATTATATAGTGGTCAGGGCTCTGGGCGGCAAGCTCGTCCACCCTCCTGCGCACCCCCTCCAGCCCTTGGGAGGCGGGAGTAAAGGTAATCTGGGCGCCGTAGGCACGCACGTTGCGGATATTGTCCAGCGATATGCTGTCCCCCGAAACTATGTGGCAGGAAAGCCCCAGCGCGGCGCAAACCATGGCGAGGGATATTGCGGTGTTGCCGCCGGAGCCGCAGATTATAACGGTTTGCTGATTGATCTGCCCCCGCTCTACCCCGCCCTTAATCATGTTCAGCGCCGCCCTATCCTTGAGAGAGCCGGAGGGGTTAAAGGCCTCCAGCTTGCCGTAAATATTTGCGGCACAACCATAAAGGCCGCTTAGCCTTTTTAAGCGCATAAGCGGCGTTGACCCTATTAGCTGTGTTATGTTTTCATGGATATTCACAGCGAGCACCCTCTCGGCAAAGCGGATAACAGCCGCCGCGCGGTATGGCTGCCGTCCAATGCCAAATTACCGCAAAATTAAGGATTTAAGGCGCAAGAAAGCACAAAAGACAGTTGCCTTAACTCTTTATTAATGATAGTATATACGTGTGCGTTGAATAAGTAAAGAAATATAATATTTTAGGAGGAGTTTCATTATCATGCAGAAGAAACTTTTTATCCCCGGTCCTGTCAACGTCAAGGCTGACGTTCTGGAAAAAATGTCCGGCCCCATGATTTCCCACAGAGGCAAGGAAGCCACAAACCTTCAAAAGGGTATCAGCGAGAAGCTGCAGCAGGTCTTCCAGACAAAGAATGTCATAGTGCTGTCCACCAGCTCGGGCTCCGGCCTGATGGAGAGCGCCGTGCGCTGCTGCACAGCCAAGAAGGCCGCTGTTTTCTCCATCGGCTCCTTTGGTGACAGATGGTATAAGATGGCAACCGCAAACGGCGTTCCCGCAGACCTTTTCCGCGCCAAGGACGGCGAGGCCACTTTGCCCGAAGAAGTGGACAAGGTTCTTGCCACAGGCGAGTATGACCTTATCACCGTCACCCATAATGAGACCTCCTCCGGCGTTATGTGCCCGGTTGAGGAAATCGGCAAGATTGTCGCCAAGTATCCTGATGTCATTTATTGCGTGGACGCAGTCAGCTCCATGGGCGGCGTAAGCATTAAGACAGACGAAGCCGGCATCGACTTTTGCATCACCTCCACACAGAAGTGCCTTGGTCTGCCTCCCGGAATGGCTATCGCCGCTGTCTCCGAAAAGGCCTACAACAGAGCAAAGACGGTCAAGAACCGCGGCCTGTACTTCGACATAGTCGAGATTTATGACAAGGTCGTCCAGAAGGATGCTTATCAGTATCCCTCCACACCTTCCCTGTCCCACATGTACGCAATGGACTACCAGCTGAACTTCATCATCAATGAAGAAGGCTTGGAGAACCGCTTTGCCAGACATGCCGAGCTTGCCGGGGTTGTCAGGGCATGGGCGAAGAAGCATTTTGCCCTCTTCTCCAATGAGAAGTATCTGTCCAACACGGTTACCTGCGTAGAGAACACAAAGAATGTTGACTGCTCCGCCCTGGGCAAGGAGCTTGCCGCCAGAGGGTATGAGTTCTCCAACGGCTATGGTGAGCTTAAGGACAAGACCTTCCGTATCGCCCACATGGCCGACATTGACAAGGCAACAGTGGAAGGCTACCTGAAGGCTATCGAAGAGATTCTGGGACTTTAATTCAAAACAAGCGCATGGGGCAGGGGTGACCTTGCCCCGTGATACTGCAAAGGGCTGTCCCGCATATTTTATAGCTTTGCGGCAAATTAATTGCCTCAAAGCGCGCGCAGGCATTGGCCGCCCGGGGCTTGCACAGGAGCTGCCTGTTGGGGGCTTGCTTAAGCATTTATCATAAAAATAAAGGAGATATTGCCATGATTAGAATACTCGCCTCCGACGGCATGGAAGCCGCCGGTGTAGCCGCCCTTGAAGCCAAGGGCTACGAGGTCACACAGAAGTTTTTTGAGCCTGAGGAGCTGAAGAAGGCCGTGCAGGAATATGATGTCCTGGTCGTCCGCAGCGCCACCAAGGTTCGCGCCCCCATCGTTGATGCCGCAAAGGAAGCCGGCAGGCTGAAGCTGGTCATCCGCGGCGGCGTCGGCGTTGACAACATCGACGTGGAATATGCCGAAAAGAACGGCATAAAGGTCACAAACACCCCCAAGGCCTCCACCTCCTCGGTTGCGGAGCTTGCTTTGGCCCATATGTTTGCCCTTGCCCGCTATGTCGGCATTTCCAACTACACCATGAGAAACGGCCAGTGGGAGAAAAAGAATTACGAAGGCATTGAAATTGCAGGCAAGACCCTGGGTCTTATCGGCATGGGCAGAATCTCTCAGGAGCTGGCCAAGAGGGCCGTCGCGCTGGGCATGACCGTTATCTACACCGACATCATCGGCAAGCTTGACAGCCTGCCCTATGAGTTTATGAGCCGTGACGAAGTGCTGGCCAAGGCCGACTTTGTCTCTCTGCACATCCCCGCCGCTCCTGACGGCAAGCCTGTCATCGGCGCAGGGGAGCTGGCGCTTATGAAGCCCTCCGCCTTTATCATCAACACCGCCCGCGGCGGCCTCATCTGCGAGGATGCCCTTGTGGACGCGCTGGAGGCCGGGAAGCTGGCCGGCGCCGCCCTTGACGTTTTCGCCGAGGAGCCGCTGAAGAATGAGCGCCTGATGAAGTGCCCCAAGCTGTCCCTGACCCCCCATATCGGCGGCTCCACCAAGGAAGCACAGGGCAGAATCGGCATGGAAATCGTTGAGATCATCTCCAAGTTTTTTGCCTAAGAACAAGACATATGCAGGATCGGGCCGGGCGGCTCGATCCTGCTTGGATTAATTGAGTAAGGAGAGAAAATAATGGCAGTTGTAAGACCCTTTAAGGCTGTGCGCCCCACGCCGGAGCTTGCCGCAAAAGTGGCCTCCCTCCCCTATGACGTTATGGATACCGCCGAAGCCCGCGAGTATGTCAAGGGAAACCCCTATTCCTTCATGCACATCGACCGTGCCGAAATGTCCTTCCCCGACGGCAGCGACCCCTATCTGCAGGCCGTTTATGAGGAGGCCGCCCACAAGATTCAGAAAATGAAGACGGAGGGCGTTTATATTCAGGACGAAAAGCCCTGCTTCTATATTTACAAGCAGGTCATGAACGGCAGAGCCCAGATAGGCATTGTGGGCTGCGCCAGCGTTGACGATTATATGAACGACATCGTCAAAAAGCACGAGCTCACTCTGGCTAAAAAAGAGGATGACCGCTGCAACCACGTTGACATTTGCAACGCCAACACCGGCCCCATCTTCCTGACATACAAAGCCAATGACGCCATCAACAAGGTTGTTGAGGACACCATGCGTGACCATGCCCCTGTCTACGACTTTATGGGAGACGGTGTGCAGCAGACGGTTTGGGTCATTTCCTGCCCCCACTGCCAGAAGGTGATTGAAGAGGCCTTCGGCAAAACCGATTACCTTTATATTGCCGACGGGCACCACCGCTGCGCAAGCGCCGTGCGCGTTGCCCGCAAGCGCCGCTGCCAGTTCCCCGACTATACCGGGAATGAGGAGTTTAACTACTTCCTCTGCGTGCTGTTCCCCGATGAGCAGCTGCAGATTATGGATTACAACCGCCTTGTGACCGACCTGAACGGGCTGGACAAGCAGACACTTCTCAAGAAGATTGAAGAGAAGTTCACGGTTGAGGAGAAGGGCGCCGCCCAGTATCATCCTGAGGTCAAGCACAGCTTCGGCATGTATCTTGACGGCGTGTGGTACAAGCTGGTTGCCAAGGAGGGCAGCTTCGACAAGAACGATGTGGTCGCCCAGCTTGACGTTTCTATTCTGCAGAACAACCTGCTCCATCCCATTCTCAACATCGGCGACCCCAGAACCGACAAGCGCATCGATTTTGTCGGCGGTATACGCGGCCTGGGCGAGCTTGAAAAGCGCGTCAAGGGGGGGATGGCAGCGGCCTTTGCCATGTTCCCCACCGGGATTGACGATTTGATGAACATCGCCAACGCCGGGCAGATCATGCCTCCCAAGAGCACGTGGTTTGAACCAAAGCTGCTCTCCGGCATTTTCATCCATGAGCTGAGATAAGGCTTAAAGCGTCATTTAACCGC
>JAVBSJ010000141.1:0-14357 GCA_031547105.1 Oscillospiraceae bacterium | reverse complement strand
CTGCTTCCGCAAGCAGGGGGTGACCCTCAAGCCGGAGATAGAGCTGGGCTCCCATGACCTGCTGCTTGATTTTGCTGAGGTCAATTTGGGCGTAGCCTGTGTGGTGGAGGAGTTTTCTCGGGAGAGAATGGGGGATTCGGGCATGTTTCAGCTGGAAATCACGCCCCCTCTGCCGGAGAGGGGCATCGGCGTATGCACCCTGAGGGAAAGGGCAACTCCTGCCGCTTCGGCACTGCTGGAAATGCTTTAATGACACGCGCGGACAGGCCTTCGGCCTGCCCGCGCATGTTTTTTGCGGCATTGCTATTCTGCCCAGAACAGCTCGTTATAATGCGTCAGGCCGGAGGAGCTTACATTCATGCCCTGAAGCCTGCCGTCATATGCCCGTATTACGGCGGAGGTATAAAGGGGAAGGATTAGGTTCAGCTCATTTGTTACGCGGCATATGTCTCCAACCATTTGCAGGCGGGTGGCGCCGTCTGTCTCAGCCAAAAGCGCGTCGATAGCGGCATCCATTTCAGCGCTCCTCAGGCGGGCACAGTTGGAAGCGCCGATGGAGGAGGAATGCCATAGCCCCTTCATATATGCCGGCATGGAGCTTGAGCTGTATCCGGCTATAGAGGCTTCAAAGCTGCCCTCAAGCATATTGGACAGAAAGGCTGAAAAATCCATACTTTCGATTTTGACATCTATGCCCAGCTCTAGCAAAGAGGCCTGCACCACCTCGGCCGTGCGCTTGGTTATGTCTGTGTAGCAGGTCAGGGTGAAGGAGGCGTCAGCCGGGCTTATGCCCGATTGCAGAAGCAGCTCCTTCGCTTTCTCCAAATCATACCCTTGGGCGCCTTCGGCTGAGGAGCCCACAAAAACTTCCGGATTTGGGGACAAGGAAATGGCGCCCAGCCCGTTTGCGGCCACTGTAAGCACCGCCTCCTTGTCAACGGCGGCTACAACCGCCTGCCGGAAAAGGGGGTTGCTGAAAGGCAGCTTTTCGGTGTTCATTGCCATAAAATTGATGCGGCTCCCCGGCTTCTGTATAACCTCTACTTCCGGCTTGTCGATAAGGCGCTGCACATCCATGGCTTCCACATCGATGACAACATCGACCTCGCCGCTTTCAAGGGCGATTGTGCGGGAAGCGCCCTCGGGGATAACTCTCCATGTCATGTTGGTTATGGAAGGCATATGCTCCTTGTCATAGTAATTTTCGTTTTTTATAAAGCTTACGCTGTCCCCCAGGATACGGCTTTGGTAAATATAAGGTCCGGAGCCGATGGGGTTTTCATTGAAGTTATTGCCAGCTTCTATAAGCGCCTTGGGCACGATAATTGCCGAATTGGCCGCAAGGTCATACAGGGTTTGCCCGTAGCGGGTTTTGGTGATGATGGTAAAGGTATAATCGCCGGTCACCTCAACGCTCTCCCAAAAGCCTGTGTACCGGCTGGAGGGGGTAAACTGCCTGGCATATTCCATGGAGGCCTTTACGTCTTCGGCCTTCATCTCGGCACCGTTGTGGAAGAGCACACCTTGCCGCAGCTCAAACTGCCAGGTGACATCATCTGTATTGTTAAAGCTGACAACCAGCTCCGGCACCGGCTCAAGAGTGACGCGGTCAATGGTAAAGAGGCGGTTGTAGGTAAGCTGATTCATGTAGCTTGATACTACGGCGGCATGGTCATAGGGGTGCAGGGTGGTGGGATCGCTTTCAATGGCGAAAACGATGCTGTCGTCATGGGCATTTGCTTCGGGCTGGGGAATTTGGGGCTGAGGGGGCTTTGCTGTGCTGCAGGCCGCAAGAAGGGCCAGCAGCAGGCAGAGAGCCAGTGTTTTTTTGGTTTTCATAATCTTTCCTCCCAATAATTGGTGATAAAACAAAAAGGCCTTTGTCCCTGTAAAAGGGACAAAAGCCTAAACTTCTGCGGTACCACCCAAATTGACGTATAATACGCCCGCCTTAACACGCACAAACATGCGCTTTCCCATGATAACGGTGGGAAGTCCGTCGGCCATTACTCACATAAATGCTTTCCTGCCGCCCTCGTAGACCCATTCGCCCCTATCGCACATTACTGCAATCACACCAAACGCAGCTCTCTGAAATGCCGTTAAAGGAGGTACTATTTCTACTCTTCGGTTTAACACGCTAAATTGTCGATGTGGTTAATATATACCTTTTGCGTCCCGATGTCAACCCTTTTTGTAAGGGAGTTTTAAATAGAGGGGTGCGGTTACTCCCAGTATCGCGCTTGCGGATGTTTATCAAAAAAGAGCGAGGTGCTTTCCGGCAAAATATCCCGGTCGCCAAGGTCCAGGATGGGGAAGTAAAGAATAACTGTGTCCACGTAAGGGCTTTTTTTGATTTTTATCATATCCAGCAGAGATATATTTCCGTCCAGGACAATAATTTCTTGGGCTACCGGCAGCCCGGGATACCGGAGACTATCCTCCAAAGGAGCGCCGAATAGCAGTTCATTGCTTGTTCTTGCCAGGCCTGAACCACCTCCGGTGAGGAAATAGCATTCATTGGCTTTAAATGACGTTCCGCTGAAAACCGTTTTCAGAGCAGTATTGGTCATAGCTTCACTGAATACAACATTGACAGCATTGACAGGCAAAAAGGCGGAGACCATGACGGATACCAGAAAAAGAAGGCAAGCTATGCTGACAATTTTTTTCTTTTTTGTTCTCATATTCGTATCTCCTTTCCGGCGTCAAAATAATACCATTTTAAAATACAGTTACAATGCGATATAAATATTTTAGCATGATCAAACAAATAAAACCAGCCGAAAACGACAGCGTTTGTTTTCGGCTGGACTTTCTAGTATTGCTATTCAGAGGCCTTATCCCAGAATGACTTCCTTTGCTTCCTCAGGGGTAAAATAGCCGGCAAGGTCGTACTTGTTATGGCCGGTGGAATCCTTAAGCACGCGCCCTTCCAGCGAATAGCAGCGGATAAAGCGCTTGCCGTCTACCGATGTCCAGTTTTCGGCGTCCCAGGTCAGGTAGCCGTCAGAGTCGGTCTTTTTCTCAAAGAGAACGAGGTCAACCTGCCTGTTGTGGTTGGCAACCAGGTCGATAAGCTGCGCCGTTGTCAAATCCACGTCTTTTTTTGCAATTCTGTCATAAACCTTCATTTTCATACCTCCAAAGTGTTTTATTATCAAAATAAGTTAAGTATGCGCTGTGCGCAGGATGCCCGTTTCTGTTAAAGCGCAAATGGAAGTCTGTATGCGTATTTGCTGCCAACAGTATAACATATGAGGGGCAATTCGTAAAGCAAGTCTGTTTGCAGCAGGCAGCGATATAGCAGTTAAGCCTCCGCTTAAGAATCATGGTCACAGGCGCTTGTGTTGACAATTGCGGGAGAGCATATTATAATAAAGATACACCCCCCGGGGGTATAGTGTATCGTTTAGTTGGAGGGCTCATGAAAACACAGTTCACAGTAACAGGGATGACCTGCTCGGCCTGCTCGGCCCATGTTGAAAAGGCTGTTTCTCATATAAGCGGCGTAAGGGAGGCGGCAGTAAACCTGCTGGCAAACTCTATGCTGGTAGATTACGACGAGAGCATTGTCGCGGCAAAGAATATAATCGCCGCCGTTGTAAAATCGGGCTATGGGGCTGAGGAAAAAAACGCTGCGGCTAAAAAAGAGGTGGCGGTCAGCATTGAGGATGATTCAGCCGGGCTGAAGGCGCGCAAGCGCCGCCTGCAATGGTCAGTAGCCTTTCTTATACCGCTGATGTATTTAAGCATGGGACCCATGCTGTCCGATCCCTTTAACTTTTTTGGTATAGAGGTGGGGCCGCTGCTTTCCAGGCCTTTGCCTATGCCGGAGTTTTTTAAGGGTCACGCCAATTCACTGTCCTATGTCTTGACCCTTTTTCTGCTTACCATACCGGTGCTGTTCCTCAACAAAAACTATTTTGAGGTGGGCTTCAAGCGTCTTTGGCAGCGGGCACCCAATATGGATTCCCTCATCGCTGTCGGCGCGGGGGCAGCCGTTGCATACGGCATTTTCGCCCTGTACCGCATAAGCTGGGGCTTGGGTCACGGGGATATGGAGCTGGTAGGCAGATACCATATGGATTTGTATTTTGAAAGCGCCGCAACCATCCTGACCCTTGTCAGCGTGGGAAAATACCTTGAGGAAAAAAGCAAGGGCAAGGCCAAGGAAGCCATTTCCAAGCTGCTTGATTTAGCGCCCAAAACCGCCATAGTGGAGCGGGACGGGGCGGAGCTTGAGGTAGCGGCGGAGGATATTGTGCAAGGGGATATAGTTGTCATCCGCCCCGGACAGAGCATCCCGGTGGACGGTGTGGTCATAGAAGGATTCTCCTCTGTGGATGAAGCGGCGATTACCGGTGAGAGCATTCCGGTTGAAAAAGCACCCGGGGACAGTGTGGTGGCCGCCACGCTAAACCAAAAGGGCTTTTTGCGCTTCCGCGCCACCCGCGTGGGGCAGGACACTACATTGGCGCAAATAATTGCGCTGGTTGAAGAGGCCAGCGCGTCAAAAGCCCCGATTGCGCAGCTTGCCGATAAGATTTCAGGTATATTTGTGCCGGTGGTTATGACGATTTCCGCTGTCTGCGCCATAGTGTGGCTTATGCTCGGGCAGACGCCGGAGTTTGCGTTGTCCAGCGCAATCGCGGTGCTGGTCATCTCCTGCCCCTGTGCCTTGGGGCTTGCAACGCCGGTGGCCATCATGGTGGGAACCGGCTCGGGCGCAAGGAACGGCATACTCATTAAGAATGCCCGCGCCCTTGAAACCATGCATGCTGTCACAACTGTTGTGCTGGACAAAACCGGCACCGTGACCGAGGGCCGCCCGAGGGTGACCGATATTTTACCTGTCGGCACCGGAGAAGTCCGCCTTTTGGCCGTTGCCGCCTCCCTTGAGAAACAAAGCCAGCATCCGCTGGCACAGGCTATCCTTGACAGCGCGGCGGAAGCAAATATTGCCGCCGAGGCGTGCGAGGGCTTTGAGGTTTTGGAGGGCATGGGTATTTCGGGTACTATTTCCGGCGTTAAGTATTATGGCGGCAACAGGAAGCTGATGGCCTCCATCGGCATTGACACCGCAGCTATAGATGAGGCAGCCGGTGCATTCTCAAAAGAAGGAAAAACCACGCTGTTTTTTGGTTCACAGGGCAGCCTGCTTGGGGGCGTTGCCTGTGCCGACGTCGTCAAGCCCACATCTCAGGCCGCTGTCGCCCGTATGAGGGAGCTTGGCTTGACCGTCGTCATGCTGACAGGTGACAATGCCGTCACCGCCGAGGCTATAAGAGCCCAGGTGGGCATTGACACCGCCATTGCGGAGGTTTTGCCGGGCGATAAGGAGCGGGAGATACGCCGCCTGCAGGAGCAAGGGGCAAAGGTCGCCATGGTAGGGGACGGCATTAATGACGCCCCCGCCCTCGTCAGGGCCGATGTGGGTGTCGCCATCGGCGCCGGAACCGACATCGCAATTGAAAGCGCCGATATAGTGCTGATGAAAAGCGACCTTCTTGACGTCGTAACGGCCTATCGCCTTTCCCGCGCCGTGATCCGCAATATAAAGCAGAATCTGTTCTGGGCCTTTTTCTACAACGCCATCGGCATACCCCTTGCCGCCGGGGTGTTTTACGGCCTGCTGGGGGTGCGCCTGTCGCCAATGTTCGGGGCGGCGGCAATGTCCCTGTCCTCGGTTTGCGTAGTTTCAAATGCCCTGCGTCTTAATTTCTTTAAGCCGGAGAAGGGGATTGAGGGGGAGCCCGTCACGGAAGCGCCACGCGAAACAGCCACACCAATTATTGAAATAAAAGGAGACAGCAAAATGACAAAAACAATGATTATCGAAGGCATGATGTGCGACCATTGCAAAGGGCGCGTAACAAAGGCGCTCAACGCCATTGATGGGGTTTCGGCAGTTGTCGAGCTGGAGAGCAAAAGCGCTGTGGTGACCCTTGCGTCTGATGTTTCGGATGATACGCTTAAGGCCGCCGTGGAAAATGCGGGGTATGAGGTGGTGTCCATCTCGTGAGGGCGGACAAACAAAAGATAGTCAGGCTGCTTAAAACCGCCTCCGGGCAGCTTGAAGGAATCCTGCGGATGGTGGAGGAGGATCAGTACTGCCTGGATATTTCCAACCAGGTGATGGCGGCGGAAAGTATCCTTCGCCGGGTAAACCGTGAGATCCTTAAAGCCCATATGTGCGGCTGCGTAAAGGAAGCCGAGACCGAGCAGGAGCGTGAGCAAAAAATTGACGAAGTGCTGCTGCTCATTGAAAAGCTGATGTGACATATAAGCAGGAGCTGCCTCATGAGTAAAGCCGCCAAAATAACACTTGGCGGCTTTACTTATGAGGCATTTCGCAATGTGTCCATATTTGGCATTAAAGGGAAAAAAGCCCTTTCCTTTGGCAAAGCAAGGCCTGCCATTATTTGCGGCGGAGTGTTGATACTTCGTTAAGAAATAAAGATGGCTTGCGTTTAGCTGAATAATATAGTAGTATTGTCGTATAAAAGCAAAAGTTTTTATGAAATTTGCTGTCTGAGGCACGAGAGATACCTTCTTCGGTCAGCTATACCGTGGAAGGTGTAAAGAGGTTTGTTTATGTTGAACGCAAGAGATATAATTGAAAATATGATGCCCCAGTTTTCCGGGGAATTGGAACTAGGAGATGTGCTTGCCTTATGTGATTCGGGCGTAACGGTCTGCTGGGGGCAAAGTGATGAGCTTAGTATAGGGCTCAGTCAGCTCAGACAGCGCTTGCAGCTTAGCGGTTCCAGCCATACCGGAGATTTTTTTGTCACACTGGGGAAATATGATATCTCTCTGCTCGCTGATGATATGGCTGTGTTTTACGGTACCGCCCTTTTGAAGGACAGGGAGGACAGGCGGGAAAGCCGTGTCGGCGCATTGCCGCTTAAGTTCAGCGCCGTTATGCTGGCTGCGGATGAAAAGGTCACCATTCTGCACGCCCATGTTTCCGCTTCACTGACACAGGCGGCCGGCACGGAGAGGCAAGCCCATTTGGGGGTCAATCCGTACTATTCCACAGGTCAGCGCGGGCGCGACCTGATTTTTGAGTGGGACATAGTGCAGGACACTGTCAGAGCCTTTACAGGCCTGTCGGAAAATGAAGGACGGGCGAATATTTTTTCCGGCTCTGAAAAGTTTGACATAGAGAAGGTGCATCCCGCCGACAGGGCATCGGTTAAAAACATCGCTTTCCGACTGGGAAGCGGTCTTGTGGCATATGATGAGCGGGATATACGTATTGCAGGCGAAACCGGCGCTTATGTGTGGTACCGTCTCAAGGCTAAGCTGCAAAACGGCAGGGACGGCAAGCCCGAAAAGGTCACCGGCATGCTCATCGATATTCACAATGAAAAAATCAAGGAAGAAATACTTGTTGACAAGGCAGAGCGGGATGGCCTTACCGGCCTTTACAACAAAAATGTGACTGAGTTTTATGCGAAAATGCACATATCCAAGGCAACGCCAAAGCTGTTTTCTGCTTTCATAATGATCGACATTGATGATTTTAAGCTTATCAATGACAGCTTTGGTCATCTGGGGGGAGATGTGGTCTTGTCCAACTTCGCCCGAGGCCTTAAAACAATGTTCCGTGAGGAGGATGTGGTAGGGCGTATCGGCGGGGATGAGTTTGCGGTGGTCATGTGTGACCTTACCGATACCGAAATAGTTGAGCGCAAAATGCGCGGGGTGCTGGAGGTTGCGGGCAAGGCTCTTGAAAACGTAAGCGACAGTATCAGGCTGACCTGCAGCGTAGGCGTTGCACTTGCCCCGCAGGACGGGACGGATTGGAACACCATTTATCAGCATGCCGACAGGGCTTTATATTATGCCAAGAGCCTGGGTAAAAACACCTACGCTTTCTATGACCGGGACAAGTGTGAAATGGCGGGGGCGCCTGTAAGGCTGGCGGCTATGGGTGAGGCTCCTGCCCCCACCGTTCATGCCGTATTGGGGGATAGCTTTGCCGAGCACGCCATAGACGCCATATATTCCAGCGGGAATCCTGATAAGGCTATCACCCAGTTGCTGGCCAATATCGGGGAAAAATACGGCGTACGCCGCGTCCGCGTTTTTGAGAATGACCGTGGCGGCTCTGTTTTTACAGAGCGGTATAAATGGTCGGCAGACAAGGAGGAGGCAGCCGGCTCGGTCAATGCCGAGGGGCTGCACTACTACGGCAACTTTGACACGCAGGGGACGCTGTACTGCCCCGATGTGATGCTTCTGGATGAGCGCGTACGGCAGCTGTTTGGGTATAAAAGCAGCTCCTCCCTGCTGCAGAAGGTGATGGTGTGCTGTGAGGGCTATGCCTGCGGCTTTGTCAGCGTGGAAGGGGATCAAACAGGGCGCTTGTGGACGAGGGCGCAAATCGAGCTGCTGGAAATGGCGGCCAAGATAATTTGCATCGCCGCAATCAGACCGAGGGGATAAAACACAGATGTTTAAAAGCCAAAAATGCCGAAGGCATTTTTGGCTTTTTGTTTGTGGCGATAAAGCTCTGCGGCGGGCAGCTACTCTCTGATTTGCTTTCCGCAGAAGCGTATGGCCGCCTTGGCCAGTACGGTAGCAGGGTCGATGACCGGCTCTGAAAGCGAGAGGGAAGAAAATACCATCGGCATCTCGGTGCAGCCCATGATGAAATACTCCGCACCTTTTTCCTTGAGGCTGTCAAGCACCTCGGTAAAGCCCGCCCTGTCAGGGGCGCGTCCCCCTTTTATGGCAAACATGGCATCCATAACCAGTGTCTGCCGCTTGTCATCCGGGCAGAGAAGACGCACGCCGTACTTCTCCAGAGCCCGATGATATATTTTGGTGTTTACTGTGGCGGTGGTGGCCAGCAGGCCGACGGCGGCGCCCTCCGGCACGGCCTTTGCCGTCTCCTCAATCATATGTATAAAGGGAGTGGTGACAGACTCCGCAGTGGCTTCAAAAAAATAGTGAGCTGTGTTGCAGGGAATGATTATTACGCTGGCACCGATGGTCTCCAGCTTCTTTGCAGAAGCGATCATGTAAGGCAGCGGGTCGGCGCCGCCATGCAGAATGGCTTGGGTGCGGTCGGGTATTTTGCTGTTGGAATCGATAAAAACCCGTATATGGTCATTGTCGCCATCCGCTTTTGTCAGGTTGATTATTTTTGTAAAAAGGTCGGCGGTGGCAAGAGGCCCCATACCGCCCAGTATGCCTATTGTCTTTTCCATTTTAATCTCCCATATAGCGCATGCGGCGGACGGGGTCAAGCCCCGTCCGCCGCAAATATTAGATTTCGTAAACTATCTCACCGTTTTTAACGGTCATACGGCACTCGGCAATGTTGTTAATGTCGGCAGTGGGGTCATTTTTGAACACTGCAAAATGGGCCTTCTTTCCGGCTTCCACAGAGCCCAGCTGGGCGTCGACGCCCATAAGACGGGCGGAGCATATGGTGGCGACCTCGATAGCCTCCATAGGTGTAAGGCCGTCCTTGACCATCAGTATAAGCTCATACGGTGTGCCGTTGTGGGGGTTGTAGGGTGTTCCGGCATCTGTGCCGCAGGCGCATTTGACCCCGGCCTTATACGCCTTGGCGAAGGAAGCGAAATGCGCGTCGTGGACGATTTCCGTTTTGCGCACAGCGTAATCGGGCACACCCCCCGCAACGCCGTGCTTGAGGATAAAGTGAGGCGCGCAGAGTGTGGGCACCAGCCAGGTGCCGTTCTTTTTCATGGTGGCGATTATTTCATCGTCCAGATAAATGCCATGCTCTATGCAGTCAATTCCGGCCTCCAGGGCGTTTCTGATGCCCTGATTGCCCTGGGCATGGGTGCAGGTAAGGGCGTTTTTCTTGTGCGCCTCCCTGACGATTACGGCCATTTCCTCCACCGTAAGCTGCTCCGCGCCCGGTTCGACGCCCTTGGTCAGCACGCCGCCTGTAGCCATCACCTTTATCCAGTCGGCGCCGGCGCGGAGATTTTCCCGCGCGGCCTTGCAGCACTCGTCAACTCCGTCGGCCTGTCTGCCGTTTGCCCAGCCGTGACCGCCTGTTATACAGATGGCCTTGCCGGAAACCTGCATATCGGGGCCGTTGATTTTGCCCGCCGCCACAGCATCTCTGAGGTCTATGTCAATATAGTTGGCAGAGCCGACGTCGCGGACATATGTAACACCGGAGCTCAGGTGGAGCTGCAAATTGTTTACAGCCTGAATTGTCAGGGCAGCGTCGCTTTGCCCTCCCTTTGGTGCACGGGGGTCAGGGTTGGACGTGATATGCACATGGCAGTTGAAAAGCCCGGGCAGCAGGTAGCTGCCCTTCAAATCTGTGACCTTTGTTCCCCGGGGAGCTTCAAGGCCCTTGCCCACCTTGGCGATTATGCCGTTCTCCACCAGAACATCGGCGTCAACAACTTTTTTCTTAATGACGTCTACTACCTTACCGTTTTTAAAAAGCCTGTTCATTTGCACCCTCCTTATCTTACCGGTACTATTTCAACCCAGTATCCGTCCGGGTCTTCGATGAAATAAATGCCCATTTCCTTGTTTTCAAAGCAGACGCAGCCCATTTCGCTGTGCTTTTTGAAAGCGCCCTCAAAATCCTCTGTGCGGAGAGCAAGATGAATCTCATTGTCTCCAAGGTCATATCCGTCCTTCTCCCAGTCCCTAAGCCAGGTCAGCTCAAGCAGGAAGCCGGTTCTCCCGTCGGTAAGATAGCAGATCCTGAAGCGGCCGTCATCGGCCTCGCGGCTCTTCTGCACCGTCAAACCAAGCGCCTCGCTGTAAAAGGCCAGCGATTTTTCCATGTCCTTGACATTGTAGTTGAAATGCGCAAATGTGTAGCTCATTGTTGCTTCTCCTCACTATACTTCAAATATTTGGCTTTCTTTTTCGATGTCCTTGATATGCCGCGCCCAGGGCAAAGCCTGACTCTTCAGTGCGGAAATTACTGAATTATCCTCCCCGAAGTGCATTGGGAAGAGGGCATCTGCCGTGCAGTATTCCATAAAGGCCTTTATGCCCCAGTCATAATACTGCTCCTGCCGGGGGTCAAGGGGGAGGAAGGCCACGTCGAAATGCTCCTTCCTTATACGCTCAAGCTCGGCGCGGTAATCACGCTCCATACCGTCATTCCAGTCCTCCGGCTCACCCTCCCAGCGCCACAGGTTCAAATCTCCTGCGTGGTAAATATGCTGCCCATTGGTCTCGATGACAAAGGCGACCCCCTCATCATTGCTTTTCAGGGTGAAAATATGTATGCCGTCCGTGGTCAGGCCGGTGTGGGGCGCAATGAAATGAACATCATACTGGCTGCTCTTTCGAAATGTAATATCATCCGAAAGAATATAGTGGGCATCATGCCCCAGGTCGGGCAGCTCAAAAATCTTCTTGTTGAAGTGATCTCCGTGCCGGTGAGAAACAAAAACGTAAAGGGGCTTTTCGCGGTTAAGGAAGCTCAAATCGCCCTTGTAGTAATCAAAAAGCAGTGTTTTGTCCTCAAGCTCAAGCGCAAAGCCCGAATGGGCAATGTATGTGACCTTCATATAAACATCCATTCCTTTCGCTATGCTCACACACAAATAGTCCATGAAAAGAAACGGATTTTTGTGCATAAGCGGCGGTTTCGCACAAGGGGCAGCCGCTTGCGTCTTTTCAAATTTCCGGTGTAGCGTGATTGCTCACGTTATACCGCCCCTCAATAAGCAAATTATATCGCCAGCGGAGGGAATAATCAACAAAATACTTTGAGACGTCAATTAACAGTCCGGCGCAGAACCTATGCTTCATCACTTCCTGACCCCTTCTTTTGATAACAGGAGGAATAATTTTAGTGCAGCTTCGGCGGTCAACGACCACCGAAGCTGCACTAAAGAAAAAGCTGTCTTTTAAGCGGCGAATTGAAGCTTGAGAGTGCTTAAGAATATCCGGCTTCCGTGACTGTGCTAAAGGCGGGCCATATGGCCCGCCTTTAGTTACCGGTAAAGCGGCAAATAGTATTCGCCGTTCAGCGGATAGACATCCTCCGTCAATTGTCCGTTGTTGTCCAGCCCGGCAAACTCTCTGGGGATATTGTCGGGTGACCTGAAGAAGGGGAAAGAAAAGGTGTAGGGGAATAGCATCCCCAAAGGCTGCGGAACGTGTCTAAACCTGTCCATGCTTACCCTCCCTTATCATACTGTGAAGGCAGCTTAAAGCATCCTTCAGACTGCCGGTGTAATCGCACAATCCCAGCTCAACGGCTTCCTTGCCGTATACTACGCAGCCGACATCGCCCAAAAGCTGGTCGGTTTTTCGCATTAGCTCTCGCAAGGCGTCAGGGGAAATGCGGCTTTGGGAGCAGATGAAATTGACTATCCTTTCCTCAATCTTGCGGAAGTATTCCATCGTTTGCGGAATCGCCATAACGGTGCCCGACATCCGCACAGGATGGAGTGTCATGGAGGCGGTAGGCGCAATAAAGCTCTTTTTGGCCGATACTGCCAGCGGTACACCGATCGAATGCCCCCCGCCCAAAATCAGCGAAACGGTGGGCTTGCTCATGCCGGAAATAAGCTCGGCAATGGCCAGCCCGGCTTCCACATCCCCGCCGACGGTGTTGAGAAGGATCAAAAGCCCGTCAATCTCGGGGTTCTCCTCAATAGCCGTCAAAAGCGGGAGGATATGCTCATACTTTGTGGTTTTGGTCTGGCCTCCCAGCTCCACATGACCCTCAATCTGACCGATGACGGTAAGGCAGTGGATGTTGCCGGCAGTAACCTGCCCGTCAGGCTGAATGGGCGTAGACGGATTGTCCTTTTCATCTTTAGCGTTACTCAAAAATAACACCCCCGAGCCTTATTATGGCTTGGAGGCGTGATTTTATATATGTCAAAATAATGCATTACCGTGGCGTTGAAAGGAACTTAGCCTTGAAAGCGTCAATGCTTTGGTCGAAAGCGTCAGAAAAGCTGCTGTTTTCAATTATTACATCGCATCTTGCGCGGTAAAAGCCGTCCTCGGGCTGATTGCCCAGGCGCAGCAGGGCGGCAGCTTCGTCTATGCTGTCTCTGCTCAGCAGGCGGGAAAGCAGACCGCTGTCATGGGAAACCAAGCCAACCGTCAAGGTGCAGTAATTGTCAATTCCGCTTTCAAATAAAAGGGGCACGTCCAGCAAAATATAAGGCTCGTGACGGGCTTCGATTATTTTTTTAATTTCTGATGAGACGGCTGAATGGGTTATGGCGTTTAAGCGCGCCAAGGCCTGCTTATCGTTAAACACAATTTCCGAAAGGCGCGCCCTAATCGGAATGCCGTCTGTGCAAGCGGTGGGGAAGGCCTCGCAAACAGCTGAGGCAAGCCTGCTGCCAGGCTGCTCAAGCATGGAGTGATAAAGCCTGTCCGCATCTATAACATACGTGTCAGCGCTGCCGAGCCGCCTGCACATATGGCTTTTCCCTGTGCCGGAACGCCCTGTAATGCCTATTATCTGCGCCTGCGTGCACATTATGCTGTTAAAGCCGGACGCCTTGCGCAGGCGGTTGACGGTGGCGGAGCCTGCACCCGCCTCCCGCGGGCATTGGGCGCATATTTCGGTCACATCACAATGGTCAAACTCCCGCAGGCAGGCAAACAGCGCGCGGGAATGGGCGGCGTGATCCCAGCTTTTGCCGATGGAGAAAACATGGCGGAATCCTGCCCCGGAAAAATCATCGCAATATTCATCAAAGCATATTATGCCCTTTGCTTTGTCGCAGTGGAGCATACTTTGCGCCGTGTCATAAGGCGCCCCCTCGTAAAGGGTCACAGCCGCCCTTGGGGCGTAGTGACGGTATTTCATACCGGGGGACAGCGCCCTTTCCCCCTCCTTAAGCCCCCGTTTTACAGCGTCATCTGTCTGGGCGGAGCCCAGTACAGCGGCAATCATTTCCTCCGTAACGGCGCCGGGGCGAAGAACCTTGGGAATAGCGCCTGTCATATCCACCACAGTGGATTCCACCCCCACCTGACATTCCCCGCCGTCAATAATAAGTGGGATAAGACCCTCCATATCCTCAAGAACGTGCAGGGCAGTTGTTGGGGAGGGCTTGCCGGAAGTGTTGGAGGAGGGCGCCGCCAGCGGGGCAGAGCGCCTGATAATATCAAGCGCCGCCGGATGGGCCGGCATACGGATGCCGACGGTATCAAGACCCGCCGTGACAATATCGGGCACAGACGGCTGCCGCTTCAGCACCATCGTCAGCGGCCCCGGCCAGAACGCTTCGGCCAGCCGGTAAGCGCTTTCGGGAATGTCGCGGGCAAGCTTGTCTATTTGGCCTATGTCGGAGATGTGCACGATAAGGGGGTTATCCTGCGGCCTGCCCTTTGCGGCGAAAATGGCCGCAACT
>JAVBSJ010000036.1:0-7173 GCA_031547105.1 Oscillospiraceae bacterium | reverse complement strand
CCACCACGACAAGCATTTTGCTTCATACATAAATGGCCTTAACAGGGCGCTTAAGCCGTATCCCGCGCTGCAGCGGCTTCCGCTTGAGGTGCTGCTTGCATCCCCCTCCCGTTTGCCTGCGGCTTCACGCACGGCAATACTGCATAACGGGGGCGGTGTTTACAATCACGCCCTTTATTTTGACAACCTTTCCCCTCCCGATTCAGGCGATCATATGCCCCAAGGAAGACTGATGGCGGCAATTGAGCGCAGCTTCGGCAGCTTTGACGGACTTAAAAAAGCCATGAACAAACAAGCCGGTGAAGTTTTTGGTTCCGGCTGGACGGCTTTAGCCATATCTCCCAGGCACGGCCTTCAGATAGTCAGCCTCGCCAATCAGGACACCCTGATCCCGGCAAAAATGACACCTATAATTATGATAGACGTTTGGGAGCACGCATACTATCTGGAATACAAAAACAGACGCGCTGAATATCTTGAGAAAATATGGAACGTCCTCAGCTTCGGCGCGTTTTAAATCAAGCTTCCTCCTATTAACCATAAATACCGCCCCCGCAGATTATTTGATCTGCGGGGGCGGTGCGTTTGCTGTTATTTTTAGCACAGTATAAAAAATTATACTATTGCAATAGCAAGGCTTTCCTGTTAAGATGATGTTAATTTTGTAAGGGACGGTGCAATATGCTAACAGATTTTAAAAAATTTATTCTGCGGGGAAACATAGTCGATATGGCGACCGGTGTAATTATCGGAGGGGCTTTCGGTAAAATCGTAACCTCCCTGGTCAACGATATTCTTATGCCGGTTATCGGCATGATTATCGGCGGCATTGACTTTTCTTCTCTCAAAATCATCCTCAGCCCCGGCGGCATTGACTCCGCGGGAAATGCCATTGCTGAAGTTGCAATAAACTTCGGTGCCTTTTTACAGCAAACCGTGGATTTTTTGATTATTGCTGTTTGTATTTTCGGTATACTCAAGGCACTGTCACGCTTTAAGAAAAAGGAGGAGACTCCTCCCGCACCTCCCGCCGGCCCTACTACAGAAGAGCTTCTGGCAGAAATCCTTGCGGAAATAAAAAAATAATCGACACAGAATCCATTAAAAAAAACGGCCGCATGGCCGTTTTTATATTTGCTTTTGCTGCCGTTTACTCGGCTTCGGCCATACGATACCCTACCCCTACCTCAGTAATAATATACTTGGGCGCCGCGGGATTAGGTTCAATTTTACGCCGTATGTTAGCCATATTTACCCTAAGTATTTGGTTGTCGCCCTTTGTGTAAGGCCCCCACACATCCTTGATTATGTATTCATACGTCAATACACGTCCGGAGTTCTTACAGAGCAATGCAACAATGCGGTATTCATTCTGGGTCAAATGTACATCTTTCCCGGCAAAGGTGACCCTGCGTCTTTCCAGATCGACTGCAAGCTCCCCCGACTTATAAGTACCGCTTTCCGTAATGCCCCTGTCTTGATGTGAGTTCCAATGGCGGATGGCGCCCCTTATTCGCGCCAGCAGTTCAGCCGTGCCGAAGGGCTTGACCATGTAATCGTCCGCGCCGAAGTCAAGCGCCTGTACTTTGTCCTCCTCGCTCTCACGGGCAGAAACCACAATAATCGGGGTCAGCGTCCATTCCCTGACCGATTTCAGGACATTTATCCCGTCAATGTCGGGAAGGCCGAGATCCAACAGCACTACATCAGGCCGGTATGAAGAAATCATAACAAGACCCTGCTGGCCGCTGTTTGCGGAAATAACCTTATACCCATTTGAAGAGAGAACCGCCGTCATAAAGCTCCTGATGGTTGCGTCATCTTCGATAACAAGAACAGAATATTTCGTTCCCATGAAACGCTCTCCTAACGTACATAAAAATATTTTCTGCGTTTTGAGGAGATCCAAGCAAAGCGTAAAGAAATCATTAAGATTTATAAACATGATAACACAGACACTTTTCATTTACAATAAAAACATATTTTCGCCAGGTTACATTTTTCGCTTTTCTTATACATTTCTTATTCATGATGTAACCAATACTTTTTTTTGACAAAAACATCGGGATTTATTTGATTTTTTTGTTATAAATTTATACTTGGTTATTTTTTCCTCTTACTGTTATATCTTTACTTATTGCTTGCATTTATACAACATTTCGTTGCGTTTGCTGGTGTACACACACTATATTGTGCCGGTTTGAGTTTGTTTTTTATATATAATATTTTGCTTTTTTTAGCCAAATCTATAGCTTTTTTTTCCATTTTACGTTAAAATTGCATTAAGCCTTTTTTGTCACATTTTATCAATTTTTATTTCTTTTAGTTGTTTTTTTATTACACATGGAGGATGGCTATGCGAAATGTGACCCTCTTCACCCACACCGCTTCTGAGCTGTCACCGGAGCTCGCCGCGCAGCTTGGAATAAATATGATACCCGAAACCATCATTTGGGATGGCAACCGGGAGTATGTGGTAAATGAAGATATTCAGCCTGCAGAGTTTTATAAAATGATGGCAGAGTCGGAGACGCTGCCTACCACCGCCCATCCGAATGTGGCAACCTACCTTGAGCATTTTTCAAAGAGCTTTGATGCAAAGGAAATACTCTTTCTTTCAATCACCTCTTTAATGTCTGCCACATACAGCACTGCGCTGATTGCCGCGGAAATGCTTGAGGAGAGCGGCTCAGAGAACAAAGTGCATGTGTACGACACGGCACAGGGCTCCTACGGAATCGCGCTGTATGCGCTCGAAGCGGCCAGGCTTGCCGATACGGGGCTTTCCTGCGCCGAAATAATCTCTGAATTGGACAAGCTGTCCGGCAATCTGGGTGTTTACCTGCTTATGCAGTCCCTCCACAATGCAAAAAAGGGGGGGCGCATCGGCGCGGTTCGGGTTCTTGCGGCCGACCTGTTCGGCATAAAGCCGGTTGTCACTTTCGCAGGCGGCCTTCTTAAGGACACCGCGCTCTGCCGCGGCTTTGCCGATGGCTTGAACACGCTTTTTGAGCTTTACAAAAAACAGGCACTTTTTGGTGGGCAGCTGTTTATTTTTCACTCTGACAACCGGAAGGATGCCGAAGCTCTCCAGCATAAAATACGCGAAATTGACCCTGCTGCCACCATACATGCCGGCTGGGTCGGCCCTTCTATCGGCTCATATGCCGGCAGCGGCTGCGTCGGCATAGCCTTTTTCAAAAAATGACGGCCCTTATAGCTGCCGCCCTGTGCTACGGCCTGTTTGTCCTTTCCGATTTGCTGAAGGGCGGCAAAAAGGCATATGCCAGTCTGGCGGTTCTGGTTCTGGGATGTATCATTATGGTAACTGTCACTGCTGCGGCGCTTTATCGGGGCTTTAAAAGCGGAGCCTCCTCCCTATCCCCTTTCAGCTTGTGCCTTTTTGTGCTTGCGCTGTGGCTTGAAGTTTTCACGCTGTTTTTTGCTCTCCCTGCTGCCGACACCTACACACGTGTGCAGGAAAAGCCGGCTGTCGTAGATTTCGGCATGTATGCACTTTGCCGCCACCCCGGTGTGCTTTGGCTTGCCTTGTGCTATATAGCGCTGTATCTGCTGGTGCCCGGCAGCGCCGTGCTGATGCTGGGTATTGCAATGACAGTTGGCGATGTTTTCTATGTGCTGTGGCAGGACGTTGTTTTTTTTCCAAAGCATCTTGAGGGCTATGCAAAGTATAAGACTACAGTCCCCTTTTTGATTCCCACATGGTACAGCATAAAAAAATGTCTTTTATATTATTTCAAAGGTGACAAACATGAGATTTGACGAAAAGCTAAAAAAGTATACGCCTGAGGAAATCTGGCAGGAGTATTGCGGGTTTCTTGACTTATCCATGGCACAGTATATGGATATACAGCACCGGCTTCTTCTGGAGCAGATAGGGCTTTTTTCCGGCTGCGCCCTTGGTCAAAAGCTGTTTAAGGGGCAAAAAATTGAAACAGTAGAAGATTTTCGCCGCCTTGTCCCCTTAACCAAATATGAAGACTACGCGGACGCCCTGCTTATGCAGCGGGTAGAGCAGCTTCCGTCAAAGCCGGTTGTATGGCTCAAGACCACGTGGGAGGGTGGAAACCACCCTGCCAAGTCAGCCCCCTACAGCGAAGCGATGCTCAATACATATAAAACGAATATCGTCACGGCCCTCATCCTGTCCACTGCCAGAGCCAGAGGAAAGTTCAGGGTGCGCCCGGGAATGAAGGCACTTTATACCCTCGCACCCATGCCTTACGCCACCGGCCTCTTCCCTTCCCTGATAGACGCCGAAATAAAGCTTAACTTCTTCCCTCCCACAAAAGAGGCGAAGGAAATGTCCTTTGCGCAGCAGAACAAGGTGGGTTTTGAGCTTTCCTTTGAGAACGGCATGGATTTATTTTTTGGTATGAGCTCGATTATCTTCAGCATAAGCCGTAATCTGACCTCTGCCAGCTCCGGCGGCGGCATGATGAAGGCCTTTCTGAAGGCAAAGCCTTCTATGAAGCGTAAAATGCTTTCGGCTTTCTTTCATTCAAAGCGGGACAGCAGACCCATTGTGCCTAAAGATTTGTTTGACCTTGACGGCCTTATTTGTGTCGGCACAGATTCTGCCCTTTACAAAGCCGAGCTTGAGGAGCTTTGGGGCTGCAGACCCCTTGAGGTTGCCGGCGGCACCGAGCCTACCTGCCTCGGCACAGAAACCTGGAGCAAGGACGGGCTTGTGTTTTTCCCCGATGCCTGCTTCTATGAGTTTATACCTGAGCGGGAGATGCTGCGGAGCATTGAGGATCCCTCCTATCAGCCTCACACTTATCTTATGGACGAGCTGGTGGCCAACCAAAATTATGAGCTGGTGATAACCGTTCTTAAGGGGGGCGCTTTTGCCCGTTACCGCGTAGGCGATGTATATCGCTGCCTCCGCACAAAAAACCCGGCCGATCAGCTGGACTTCCCCCAGTTTGAGTATATTGACCGTGTACCCAATGTCATTGATATTGCCGGCTTTACCCGGATAACCGAAAAGGTCATAGATGATGTAATCACCATGTCCCGCCTGCAGGTGGCGGACTGGATCGCCTTTAAGGAATATGACGAGAACGGCCATTCCTTTATGCACCTGTGTGCCGAGATGGATCCCGATTGTCTGCTGAGCGCCCCTGCCAGCATGCAGCTGATCCTGGAACACCTCAGCGTCTACTTCCGTTTCTACGACAAGGATTATTCTGACCTGAAAAAGCTTTTGGGCGTTGACCCGCTGGTGGTTACGATTCTTAAGCCTGATACAATCGGGAAGTATCGGCGCTCAAGCTCCCACCTGATGCCACGCATAAATCCTTCCCGCTTTGATGTAATAGAGATACTCAAGCTGTCGCAGGGCAGTTAAAAGGAGTCACAATTGATGGGCAGCAACTTGTTCTTTATGATCCCTCTTTTTTCGCTGCTGTGCAACCTGTTTTTGTTTCTGACCGTTCTGGGCGCGAAAAAAGACAAGTTGGTATATTCCTTTATGATGCTTCTGGTCTCGTTTATGGCGTGGACCGGCGGTTCCTTCTGCATGCGGCTTTCGATTTACCCCGGTACGGCATTTTGGTACAATGTATCGGTTACGGGCGTTTTTTGCGTTCCCATCCTTTATTACCACTTTATTTACTATTTCTCCCGTACGAAGGCGCGCCTGACAAAGTTCCTGCTGACTGCCGGGTGGCTTGTCATTCTTGCTCTCAACATTGCCGGGGTTTTTATACGCAATCCGCAGATTATAAACAGCGGGGGCGAAATGGTTTTCATTTTTAAGGTGAGTTATTTCGCCGCCATTCCTGTCCTTTTTGCGGTGTATACGATTTTTTTGACAGCAAAAATGATCTATGCCAGCGTGTATACCGACGGCGTGCCAATGCGGGATTACCGCCCCCTGTTCCTCGGCATTCTTCTGATGTTTTCCGGCACTCTTATCGGTGCGCTGCCCATTCCTTCTCTTAAGCCTATCCCCTTTGACACTCTGATTTGCGGCATCAATGCCTTTATTGTTTACTACTCCCTTTACAGGCGCAGGGCGGTATCTCTCAAATCTATGGCCAGCTCCGGCTCCTCCTATCTTTTGGCAGCGGTCTTCACTGTATCTCTGCTGGCTGCCATATATCCCAGCATAGATGCTTTTTATACCTCAAACTTTGCGGCGTATCCTCACTACCAAACCTTTGCATTTGCTGTTTTTTTCTCTCTGATGACAACCGCGGTCTTCTCTCTCATCAAAGCTTTGATGAACAAGGCTTTTATCCGCGGGGTTGAGCTTCAGGAAAGCGCTGTAAAGTCATTCAGCCTTGCAATTAACAAGACGCTCAACCTGGATGAAATCAACCACCTTTACCGCGATTTTATATTGGAAAACATTGCTGTATCCAACGCTTACATATGTGCACTTGAGCCTGACGGAAGCGATTTCACCTGTGTCTGCTCCCTTAAGGAGCTCGCCGGCGCCGATATTGTGATCTCGCAAAACTCTCCCTTTGTCCAGTGGATGAAAAAATGCGGCGGCATGGCGACCATGCGTGAGTTTGCGAGAACAGCGTCCTACAAAGCGCTGTGGGAAAGCGAAAAGCACATGCTGCAGCATGCCCAGGTTGAGTATGTTTTGCCAATAATCTATGATAATTACCTGGCCGGCTTCACACTCTTCACCGCGCGTGAAAATGCCAAATCCCTTTCGCAAAATGAGTTTGTGCTGCTTGAATCAACAGCCGCTATTTTATCGGTGGCCTTTAAGAACGCCTCTCTCTTCACATCGTTGCAGCATGAGGCTCGCACCGATTCTCTGACCGGGCTGTACAACCGCGGTTATTTTTCCCAGCTGTTAGCTGAGTCCTTTGAGCTTGCAAAGCACGATACAATAGCCTATATAGTGTTCAGCCTTGACGACTTCCATCTTTTTAATGAGCTTTACGGCACAATGGAAGGTGACAAGATGCTGAAGGAGTTTTCACGCATACTTGACTCGGTCTTCAGCCAAAAGGGTTCACTTTGCCGCTTTAGCGGCAAGGAGTTTGCGCTTTTCCTGCCCTTTTGCGACGGTCTTTCCGCCAGGCAATACGTTGAGATTGTGGCGGAGCGCCTTTCAGTGCTGATGCGCAGCACCAAGCGCGTGCTTACCTTTTCCGCGGGAATTTGCGCATATCCCTTTTCGGC
>JAVBSJ010000089.1:0-3528 GCA_031547105.1 Oscillospiraceae bacterium | reverse complement strand
CGCCATCGAGCACAATTTAGACGTAATGAAGCAGGCCGATCATATTATAGATATGGGGCCGTGGGGAGGACAGCGGGGCGGGGAGATATTGTTTGAGGGACGCCCGGCTGAGCTGCTCAAGTGTGAAAACTCAGTCACCGCGAAATATCTCAGAGAAAGCCTGTAAGTGAATATAAGGCAAAAGGCAGAGCGCGTCTCTGCCTTTTGCTTGCCCAGAATAAAAAAAGCGTATATAATATTCTCATAAGTCGGGGAGAAAGGGAACGAGCATGGTAAGCATCGGAAACAAGTGGGATGAGGTTCTCAAACAGGACTTTGAAAGCGAATATTATCAAAATATACGGGCGTTTCTCAAAAAGGAATATTCAGCAGGCGCGGTTTACCCCTCTATGTATGATATTTTTAACGCCCTTAAGCTGACCGATTATGATGATGTGAATGTGGTTATTTTAGGGCAGGATCCTTACCATGGCAAGGGACAGGCTCACGGGCTGTCCTTTTCCGTCCGGCGGGGCGTGCCGCAGCCGCCCTCTCTTGTGAACATATTTAAGGAGCTGCAATCAGATTTAGGGGTAAAGCCCCCCGACCACGGCTGCCTGGAGCAGTGGGCGGAAAAAGGAGTGCTGCTGCTGAACACGGCCCTCACCGTCAGAGAGGCCAGCCCAAACTCCCACAAGGATTGCGGGTGGAGCGTGCTGACAGATAATATCATATCAAAACTGAATGAGCGGGAGCGCCCTATGGTGTTTTTCCTTTGGGGTGCCAATGCCAAGGCTAAAAAGGCGCTTATCAGCGCGCCGCAGCATCTGGTGTTGCAGGCGGCGCACCCCTCGCCCTTGTCGGCTTACAATGGCTTTTTCGGCTGCCGGCATTTTTCACAGGCGCAGGAGTTTTTGTCAAAGCAAGGTGTAGCTTTTGACTGGAAAATAGATTAGGAGGCAGTTTATGGATTTTAAGGAGCTTGTAACAAAAAGCCGCAGCTACCGCGGCTATGACGAATCGCGCAAGGTCACCCGGCAGGAGCTGGAAGAGCTTGTGGAGTGCGCCAGGCTTTGCCCCTCCACAACCAATCTGCAGGCGCTGAAGTTTTATATTTCCTGCGAGGAGGAGGTAAACAGCCTAATCGGGCATCAGGTCATTTTCGGCGGACGCATAAGGGCGCAGGTCATCCTGCCCCACGCGGGGAAAAGCCCCACTGCCTACATTGTCATCTGCCTGGACAAGGACATAAGCACAAACAATCAGGCCTTTGCCGTTGATACGGGGATAGCGGCACAGACCATGCTGCTGGCCGCCAGTGAAAAGGGGCTTGGGGGCATTATGCTTGGGTCCTTCTCCGCTGATAAGCTGTCGGCCGCCATCGGCCTTGCCGAAAACCTGCATCCCATGCTGGTGCTGGCAATCGGCAAGCCGGATGATAAAATTGTCATCACTGATGCCGTAAACGGCGACATCGGCTACACAAGGGATGAAAACGATGTTCATTATGTGCCGAAGCGTTCGGTCGGTGAGCTTATCATCAACAAATAATAAGGCTGTATAAGAAAAGCCGGGAGAGGTTAAGCCTCTCCCGGCTTTTGAAATGCCTGTGCAGACAATAAATGCTATGTGTTATTCCTCAAGCGCCTTGGCAAAAACGGCTTCGACATCTTCCTTTTCCGCATGTCCCTCATGAACCTTTTCGCCGTCGATATAGTAGCAGGGGACATAGTAATAATCAAAAGTGCCTGCCAGCTCCTTTTCAATACTTTCGTCGATCATTTTGATATTGAGCTCACTGAACTCGGGGCGCTCTGCCCTAAGCTCGTCCTGGAGCTTGAAGGCCAGCTTGCAGTGGGGGCAGTTGGGAAGCATAAATAATGTGATTTCCTTCATTGATGTTACCTGCTTTCTGTGTTTTTTTCTATAGGCTTATATTTTTTACTTACCTGAAAATAAATCAAAAGGCCTGCGCAAACGATAAAGCTGATAAAGGCGTACAGCTGTGAAATACGTATGTCAGTGTAGCCGATAAAGAGAGAGTCGGTGCGCAGACCTTCAATAAACATGCGCCCAAAGCCGTACCATGCCATATATCCCAGCGCTATCTGTCCGTTATATTTGCGGTGCTTGGAGGCGAAATGCAGTATTATAAAGCCCAGCGCATTCCAAAGGGATTCATATAAAAATGTCGGATGCACAGGAGGCAGGCCGTTTATTGACATGCCCCAAGGCAGGTTTGTGACGGTTCCGAAGGCTTCGGCATTCATAAAATTGCCCCACCGGCCAATGGATTGGCCGATAATGAAGCCGAGGCAGGCAAGGTCAAGCGTGGCAAGAAAGCTGCGCTTCTTCCAGCGGCAGACGGCATAGCCTGCGGCCACCGCGGCAATAAAGCTGCCGTAAAAGGCGAGGCCGCCGTTGCGTATCATGAAAATCTCGCCGAGGTTCCGGGAATAGTGATCCCAGGAGGACAGCACATAATAGGCTCTCGCGCCGACAATGGCAACAGGCAGGCACCATATCAAAAGATCAAGGATAAAATCGACGTCAAGTCCGAACTCACGGCTGCGCTTCGTGGCGTAAAAGCCGGCAAGGGCAAAGCCGGTGGCGATTATGAGGCCATACCACATTATCTCAATGCCGAAAAAATTGAAAGCGACACGGTTAAGCGTAAAGACCTTGTCGGACAGCTGGGGGAAGGCTATTGTATTTGTCATATCAACCTGCGATTTCTCCGGAGATATAAATAGACCCTAAAAGAGCTTGTCACTCAACTCCGGAGGAATGAAAGCAGGATATGCTATTTAATTCGGCAGCGGTCAGCCGGAGCTGAAACTGCTTTGCGGGATGCCGCGCAATACAATTATAGATGGCGGAGGCTTTTTTGGCAATAGCGCAAATGTGAACCTTTTTTCCCTGTCCCGGGCGAGATTTGCAAAATAAAACAGGCAAAGCCCATTGACATTTCAGGCTATCTATAGTATGATATTACCGTTGTAAAGCTGATTTACTTTACAGAGGGGGAGAAAATATGAAAAGCAATACCTTTCAAATGTCAATGCTCTTTGATTTTTACGGCGAACTTTTGACAGATAAGCAAAAGGAGCTATTCGACCTCTATTATAATGAGGATCTTTCTCTCTCGGAGATCGCCGAGCATGCGGAGATCTCCCGCCAGGGCGT
Source organism: Oscillospiraceae bacterium (assembly GCA_031547105.1). Taxonomy (GTDB): domain Bacteria; phylum Bacillota; class Clostridia; order Oscillospirales; family Butyricicoccaceae; genus JAVBSJ01. Next base: position 363 of record JAVBSJ010000089.1, on the reverse strand, counting down.
GCGTGACGCCATTATGCGCGCCGAGGCGATTTTGCGCGATACCGAAACCAAGGTGGGGCTTGTCAAAAAATATTCCGGATACGAAAACCGCCTGCTCCAAATCAGGGAGGATGCGCAATATATCGCCAGGGTCAATGCCGAGCTTCGCAATTATGAAATCGCCAAGCGGCTTGATGGTATTATATCCAACGTGGATGAGCTTCTAAAATAAACGGAGGTAGCTGATGGCTTTTGAAAACCTCTCCGACAAGCTTGCCGGAGTGTTCAAAAAACTTCGTTCCAAGGGCAGACTGAGCGAGGCTGACGTTAAAGAGGCTATGCGTGAAATCCGCATGGCGCTGCTTGAGGCCGACGTAAACTATA
>JAVBSJ010000055.1:0-2553 GCA_031547105.1 Oscillospiraceae bacterium | reverse complement strand
CGCCGACACCGCTTGCAATGGTCTGCATTTCGCCAAGACCCTTGTAGACCTGCTCCAGGCGCTCACTGACCAGGCGGAAGGACTCATTCAGCTTTTTATCCAGCGTATCCTGCAGCTTCTCATCCACAGTGGCGCGAATTGCGTCAAGCTGTTTGCCGGTGTCCTGCTGTATTTTACCCATACTGTCTACCATAGAGCGGCGCATATTCTCCATGGTTTGCTCGTTATGCAGCGCGAAGGCCGAAAATTGCCCCTGCAGGCCTTTTAGCGATGCGTCAACGGTAGATGCCAGCATATCCTGCTTTGCCGTCAGCGCGGCGTTTTCCTGCCTCAGAGGAAGCAGGTCAGGGGCGCTCTTCTCAAGCTGACTAACGCGGCGCAGAACAACAAAAAGCAGAGCTGCCGTCAACACAAGCAGCCCAAGTATTATAGCCAAATATATTTGATTATCAATGTTAGGCATATGTCCTCCAGTCAGATTATAAGCATAGCATCTCCAAAGCTGAAGAAGCGATACCTCTTCTCCACCGCCTCGGCGTAGGCCGCAAGCACTGCTTCGCGGGATGAAAATGCCGAAACAAGCATGATAAGCGTGCTCTTCGGCAGATGAAAATTGGTTATAAGTCCGTCAATGCACTTGAAGCGGTAACCGGGATAGATAAAAATATCTGTACTGCCGCTGCCGGGATGGACAACGCCGTCAGCATCGGTAACGGTTTCAAGGGTACGGCAGGAGGTGGTGCCCACCGAAATAACCCTGCCTCCCCTCTTGCGGGCGGCGTTTATCCTGTTTGCGGCATCCTCTGTCACAAAATAGCTCTCTGAATGCATTGGATGAGCAGTAAAGTCATCTTCCTTTACAGGTCTGAAGGTGCCTAATCCCACATGCAATGTGACATGGACAATATCCACCCCAAGGGCGGCGATTTCCGCCAAAAGTGCTTTTGTAAAGTGCAGCCCCGCTGTCGGAGCTGCGGCGGAGCCGTTCTCCTGAGAATATACCGTTTGATAGCGCTCCTTATCCTCAAGACGCTCTGTTATATACGGCGGCAGCGGCATTGTGCCGATTTTTTCCAGCACCTCAAGGAAGATCCCCTCATACTTAAACTCTATTACCCTGTTGCCATCCGGAAGCACATCTGTGATGGTGCCGGAGAGGGCTTGTCCGAAAGAAATCTCCGCCCCCTCCCTCAGGCGCTTACCGGGGCGCACAATGCACTCCCACCTGTCACCCTGGAGGTTTTTAAGCAGGAGAACCTCCGCCTGTGCCCCTCCCTCTCCCTTTTTAGTGCCGTAAAGCCGGGCAGGCAGCACGCGGGTATCGTTTATCACCAGGCAGTCCCCGGGGCGCAAATACTCCGTTATATTGAAAAAGGCGCGGTGGGCAATTTCACCGCTGTTTCTGTCCAAAACCATCATGCGGGAATGGTCGCGCTGTTCTATGGGGGTTTGTGCAATTAGCACTTCGGGAAGAAAATAATCAAAATCGTTGGTTGTCATTAACAAAGCCTGCTCTTCTTAATTCATATATCCGATGGTTACATCGGTAAAGTAGAAATGAATAATCTCGTCATATGTAAAGCCCATATCAGCCATGGCCTTTGCGCCCCACTGGCTCATACCGATGTTATGTCCGGAGCCATACCCAGAAACGTAATACCCGCTTTGGGGGACATTCAGGCTGCTTATGCCGCCTGCAGAAATAGTTCTGATTTCGCTGTAGCCTGTCTTCAGCTGCGCGGTTCCGTTTGCGCCGACGGCGTAAAGCTCACCAAGGCCGCCTGAATAGCTGTAATCATTAAGGTAAAGATTGCTGATCATCGGCGTGACTGTAAAGCGATGGCTGTTGGTGCGGGTTCCTAAGGAGCTGTTTGTCATTATTGTGCGTGCCTTTTCTCCAGACAAGGTAAGCTTTTCCCCGTTTGACTGAACAAAGGTGACCGAGCGCACGTTGCCCGAGGGAGTATATTCGCTTACATAATAATCAGTGATATTGGCAACAGTGTAGCCCTTTGCCAGAAGAATCTCTTTTACCTGAGCGTTAGTGACGGTAAAGCTATAAGGCGCTTTGACAACCAGATAGCTGTCCTCCACCGGTTTTAAATAGCCCACTGTGTTTCCCCATATGTACACAGGGTCATCAGTATACCCGCCAGAGGAGGAATGATAATACGTCGGTACTACCTGCCCCTTGTATTTAACCACCATGCCCTGTGTTTCGTCAACGGCACGATTGCTTATATCGCTGGCCGTGCTGGAGCCGTGATATACCTGGCAGTCATCAGTGTTGCACAAATCAAAGCCCTGTGAGGTGTGCTTTTTTGTGCTGGCGGCATAGTAAGAGCGGGCACATATCGCCTGCACCTTAAGGGCTTCAAGGGGCCAGGTGGGGCTCATCTCATAGGGCAGCACGCCCTTTATATAGTCTTCAAAGCCAACAACACTGACAATGGTAATATCGGGATCCGCCTTGACAAGGCTGGCCCTTAAATCGACCTGATAAATATTCGGTTCGGAAACGTGGGACAGGCTGGGCGTTACCTTCAGATCGGT
>JAVBSJ010000025.1:0-4171 GCA_031547105.1 Oscillospiraceae bacterium | reverse complement strand
GGCCGCACCCACCAGATCAGGGTGCATATGGCCTATATTGGACATCCTATCGCGGGTGATACGGTTTACGGCGGAAAGCGTGATGTGAAGGGGCTTTCGGGGCAGTGCCTCCACGCTGCCGCGATAAAGTTCATTCACCCTGATACCGGCGCGGAAATGAGCTTTGAAAGCCCTCTGCCAGAATACTTTACGGATTTTTTGAATAAGCTCCACAGGAGAACGGAATGAGAAAGTTTGACGGTGTTTTGATCCTGACCGATATGGATGGAACATATCTGTCGCCGGACAGCAGTATTTCCGCGGAAAACGGGGAAGCGGTAAAATATTTTATGGCGCAGGGCGGCCTGTTCGGGGTCGCAACAGGCCGCGCCAAGCGCTCGGTCGAGGGCTTCCTGCCGGCACTTGTGACCAATGCCCCATCTATTGTACATAACGGCGCGCTGCTTGTTCATTTGGGGAGCGGCGAAATACTTAGGCAGGTAAATATCGGACATAGCGGGGAAGAGCTGGTGCGGGAGATTTTGGAGAAATTCCCCCATATCGGCGTGGAGATTTGCCTGCCCGACACACAGTATGTGGCTAATTTCAGCGACATTTCGGAGCGCCATCACAAAAAAGTCGGGCTGGAAATGCACCTTTCAAATTATAAGGATGTGCCGCAGCCCTGGCTTAAGCTCAACCTCGCAGGGGAGCATGAGCAGCTTCTTCAGGTTCAGGAGCATTTCGAGAGGGATTATGGCAGCCGTCTGTTCGGGCAATTTTCAATGCCCCATTACTTTGAGGTGATGGCGCAAAACTCCAGCAAGGGGGACAGCGCCGCATATATCAGGGACACTTTGGGCATTGCGGCTGAAAACTTTTATACCGTCGGTGACGGCTTGAACGACAGGGAGCTTCTTCAGACAAGCGGTGCAAACTCTTACGCCCCTGGCAATGCCCATCCCAGCATATTGGGGCTTGCAAAGCACATTTTGCCACCCAATGACAGTCATGCCATATGCGCGCTCATAGAACAGCTTGATAAGAAATATTAATGAGGTAAATTATGAACAAGTCGAAAAGCAAAATGAGCACAATAATATACGAATACGGACTGATGACGGTTGGCTCCTTTCTTGCCGCTGCCGGTATTCTTATTTTTGTCAAGCCAATGCTTATACCTATGGGAGGCGTGGGTGGCCTGTCCCTGCTGGCAAACTATATTTGGGGGCTTCCTGTCGGTATAGTCACCATCCTTCTTAATATCCCCCTGCTCGCTTTCGGATATAAAAGCATGGGTAAGGAGTTTTTTGTCAAGACGGTCTATACTATAGTTGTCACCTCTGTTTTGATGGATGTCATAACCTTTTTCCCTGTGTATGAGGGCGAGGTGCTTGTGGCTGCTATTTTCGGCGGACTTATCTCCGGCGTCGGCTTTGGTCTGGTTATAAAGGCAGGCGGCACCTCCGGCGGCAGCGACGTTATAGGTAAATACCTTTATCGCAAAAAGTCTATTCCCCTGGGTACCACCGGCATGGTTGTAAACGTGGGAATACTGGCATTGTCGGCACTTGTGCTTAAGAGCTTTGAAAGCCTTTTGTACGGCGTTATTCTGACGTATGTTATCTCTATGGCGATGGATAATATAATTTACGGCGGCGATGTGCAGAAGAATGCCTTTATTATTACCTCCAAGCCCAAGGAAGTGTCGGATGCCATTATGCACGCAACCCCCCACAGCGTCACTGCGCTGCAGGGCAAGGGCATGTACACCGGGGAGGATCGCATGGTGCTTATGTGCGTTGTCAGGCGGAATGAGACAAATCTTGTCAAAAAGATTATTTCCGATGTTGACGAAGGCGCCTTTATGCTTCTGAGCGACGTCAACGAGGTTTTGGGCAAGGGCTTTAAGAAGATGGGAATCGATTAATTTAATTATTTGACTGAAAGGCTAGGTATCACATTGGGTCAAAACAAAAAAGGCAGTCTTTTTGATTCGTTAGTTCTGGGTCTTGCCATGTTCGCAATATTTTTCGGCGCGGGAAATCTTATTTTCCCACCTTATCTGGGTATGCTTTCCGGCACGCAGTGGTTTATTGGCTTTCTTTGCTTCATTGTTGCCGATGCAGGTCTTGCCATTATGACCGTGCTGGCGCTTGAGCGGGGGGACGGCACTATATTATCCGCCACAGGCAGGCTGGGGAAGCGGGCATCGGGCATTTTGGCGGCGACGGCAATGCTTTGCGTCGGCCCTCTTATCTGCATTCCCCGCACCGCCGCCGTGACCTTTGAAATGGCTATGCTGCCCCTTTTGCCCGGCTTTAATAAATGGATTTTTGCTGTCGCATTTTTCGCAATCGTATATTTGCTGACCGTCAGACCTTCCGCAGTTGTCGATATTATCGGCAAGTATCTCACGCCCGCAATGCTTGTGGTGCTGGGGATCCTGTTTATCAAGGGAATAATGACCCCTATCGGCGATATTCTCCCCCCGAATGAAGGGTATCCCGTCGCCAAAGAGGGCTTTCTCGCTGGGTATCAGACGATGGATGTTCTGGGCGCGCTTGCGATCACCTATGTTTTGTCGCAAGGGGCCATAGCAAAGGGCTATATGGAGAAAAAAACACGCTTCCGCGTGTTGTGCGCAGCAAGCCTTGTCGCATTTATCGGTTTGTTCCTGGTTTACTGCGGCTTGGCCTTTCTCGGCGCCACATCCTCAGGAATGAGGGCGGAGCTGGATATAAGCCAGGTCGGCCTGGTGGTCACCATAACCAATCTCCTTCTGAAGAAGGCAGGGGTCACAATGCTGGCCGTTATTGTGTTTCTGGCGTGCATGACCACAGCCATCGGGCTTACCTCCTCCACAGCCGAGTATTTTTCCCGTCTCAGCAAGGGGCGCGTTGCTTATAAAAGCTGTATAGGCATCATCTGCCTTGCGGGGATATTTATCGCAAGCCTGGGCACCACCTTTATTATTGAGACGACAGCCCCGATTCTGGAGGTTATTTACCCTGTCCTGCTGACGCAAATAGTGCTGTCCTTTTTCACAAAGGCTGTCAAAAAGGACAGCGTTCCCACCGGCGCGGCTGTGGGGGCGGCTGTTGTGTGCCTGCTGGGGGTGCTGGAAGGCTACGGTCTTGTGCCTGCCTTTACCCATTATCTGCCCTTTGCGGGCATAGGATTTTACTGGGTGCTGCCGGCTGTAGTTGGGGCAGGTGTGGGGGCTTTGTGGCCTGCAAGATAAGGCTTTCGGCGCGGTGCTTGGGAAACGCGGGCACTGTCAGGCCAATGGAGGAATAATTATGAAAAAACATTTCGTGCTTTGTTTGATGCTTGTTCTGCTTTGCGCCTGCCTGGCAGGCTGCGTCCCGGGTGACGGGGCAAGCTCCATTGCCCATCCCGCCGGGTTGTTTTCGGGCATTTGGCACGGGTGGATAGCGCCCTTTTCCCTTGTCTGCTCAATTTTCAACAAAAATATAGGTATTTACGAAGTGTACAATACCGGGTTTTGGTATGACTTGGGGTATTATGCGGCAATCATAAGCGGATTCGGAGGGCTTGCCCTTTCAAGAAAAAACCGCAATGCCAATAAGTAGCTGTAATATAAAAGAAATAAAGGCCGGAAGAAAACCGCGGTTTTCTTCCGGCTTTTGCCATCATAAGCGCTTTAAGCGGCAAACTTACAAGCAGGCTCTGTAAATAGCCAGGACATCTTCTTTTTTCAGTGAAACATACGCCGCGGCTTCAAGTGCGGGCACGGCGGCTTTTTCAGCCATTATATCCAGATGCTCTTCTCCGATTCCCACCTCCCGCAGAGTTGCGGGTATGCCGAGCTCCTCAACAAAGTACTTTTGTGTGCGGTCAATAGCCCTGTTTGCGATCTCCATATCGGGCAGGGAGGGGTCAATGCCCCACACATTGACGCCGTATTCGGCGAACTTGCGGGCGGTTGCGTCGGACAGGACGTGCCTCATCCATGCCGGGGTCAGGATAGCCAGACCGACGCCGTGGGTTATGTCATAGTAGGCCGACAGCTGATGCTCCATACTGTGGACGCTCCAGGCGGAGGCCTTGCCAAGGCTGATAAGGCCGTTGATAGCCAGGGAGGAGGCCCACATAAGGTTCGCCCGGGCTTCGTAGTTTTCCGGCTCCTTAACGGCTATGGGGCCGTATCTGAAGCAGGTTTTCAAAA
>JAVBSJ010000153.1:0-14956 GCA_031547105.1 Oscillospiraceae bacterium | reverse complement strand
CCGTCAGCCCGCTGCTGCTGTTCTCCCGGGCGGTGCTTGCGAAAGTTTCGCCTGTGGTTACATTTATAGCGCTTTTTCTCGCAATAAAGCTTATAATCTGGCTTGTGTCACGTCTGTTTTCCATGGACATTCCCGTGCTTTCCTCTCTCAACCGCTTTGCCGGCGGCCTGTGCGGCATGGCGGGAGGGATTGCCCTTGTGCTGGCAATTTGTTTCGGAATCGCCGCCTTTGGCAATAATGAAGCCGACCATATATTTTCCAGAAAGGTCCTTGCTCAAAGCGTCATCGGGGGAATGATAGTCAAGTCCCCCGACGCGGGCATTTCTCAGGGTGAATGACAATGAATATACCTAACGCGCTGTCCCTGTTCCGTTTGCTTTTAGTGCCTGTATTTGTGCTTGTGTTTCTTTCCGGTCACGCCTACGCATACTATATCGCTATAGGGGTTTTGCTGCTGGCGGCTTTGACCGACGTGCTGGACGGCAAAATTGCCCGCAAATATAACCAGATCACCGCCCTGGGGCGTATTTTGGATCCCCTGGCTGACAAGCTGATGGTTCTGGCGGCGCTGTTCTGCTTGGCCAAGGTCGGGCGTATTCCCTGGATTATATGCATGCTGTATTCCGCCAAGGAGCTGCTGCAAATTGTAGGCGGGCTTTTCATATACAAGCGGACAAAGGATATGCCGGCCGCCAACAAGCTGGGAAAATCAGCGACGGTTTGCCTTTACGGCGCAATCGTGCTGACCACCCTTTTCGATATACCGCAAAATATACTGTACCTGATGTTCGGAGCTGTTTTTCTTTTGGTGTTTGCCGCTTTCTTCAGCAATACCAAAAGCGGCGTCCAAATGGTTAAGGAGAATAAACTATGAACCCACCAATCTGCAACAGATGTAAAAAAAATGTCGCCTTTATCTTTGTCTCAAGGACTGAGGGCGACCACACGGTAAACGAGGGCTACTGCCTTAAATGCGCAAAGGAAATCGGGCTGAAGCCCGTAAGTGACCTTATAGACAAGTTCGGCATCGATGACCGCGATATTGACAACCTTACCCAGGCGCTTACCAATGGCGGCGATATGAGCATGCTTGAGGATCTCATGGGCAAGATAGGGGACAATATGCCCCAGGCCTTCGGCGGCATGATGCCCATGGCTTCCGAGGCCGCAAGCGAGCCTGATGACCCCGATGAGGGCGGTGAGGACGAAGAGGATATGCCCTCCCGCGCGCCGGCCTTTCCCTTTATCTTCCCCGGCATGGGACAGACAAGGAAGGACGCGCCCCGCCGCGAGGAGAATGAAAAAGGCCCGAAAAAGAACCGCAAAAAGTTCCTGCCCAATTACGCCATCGACCTTACCCGCAGAGCCCGCGAGGGCAAGCTGGACAAGGTTATAGGCCGCGATGCCGAGACAGAGCGGGTTATCCAGATCCTCAACCGCAGGCAGAAAAACAACCCCTGCCTTATCGGTGAGCCGGGCGTGGGCAAAACGGCGGTTGCGGAGGGTCTTGCGCAAAAAATTGCCGAGGGCAACGTGCCCTTCAAGCTGCAGGATAAGGAAGTGTGGCTGCTGGATATGACGGCCATGGTGGCCGGAACCCAGTTCCGCGGGCAGTTTGAAAGCCGTATGAAAAGCCTGATAGATGAAGTCAAGTCACTTGGAAACATCATTCTTGTGATAGATGAGGTTCACAATCTTGTGGGGGCGGGGGACGCCGAGGGCAGCATGAATGCCGCCAACATCCTCAAGCCCGCCCTATCCCGGGGAGAAATACAGGTTATCGGCGCCACCACCTTCAAAGAATACCGCAAGCACATTGAAAAGGATTCGGCCCTGGAGCGCAGGTTCCAGCCGGTGACTATAAACGAGCCTACCTTTGAAGAAACCTACGATATTTTGCGCGGAATTAAGGGCTACTACGAAAAGTTCCACGGCGTCACCGTTTCGGATGACGTGCTGAGGCAGGCAGTTTACCTTGCCGACCGTTATATCGCCGACCGCTTTATGCCCGACAAGGCCATCGACCTTTTGGACGAGGCCTGCTCCGACCTTAACCTCAAAAGCCCTGTTATCAACGAGCGGGGCAGACTTTTGAAGGAGACGGAGGAGCTGGAGCGGCAGCACGAAGCGCTGCTGACCCAGGGCGACAAGGATGAGGCCTTCTACGCCGGAATTGCCCGGATCAAAAGCCGCCAGATTCAGATCGACACCCGCTTGGATGAGCTGGCCTCCATTCCCACCCCCGCCCTTTCAATAGACGATCTTTCCCAGGTAATAGAGCTGTGGACAAAAATCCCCGCCAACAAAATAAAGGAGCAGGATTTTGAACGCCTCAGCAAGCTGGACGCCCGCCTCAAGGAGCGCGTCATCGGGCAGGATCAGGCTATTGAGGCGGTCGCCGCCGCCATCAGGCGCAGGCGTGCGGGAATCTCCGAAAAACTCAAGCCGGTGTCCTTTATCTTTGTCGGGCCAACCGGCGTCGGCAAGACCGAGCTTGTCAAGTGCCTCGCCGCCGACCTTTTTGATACGCCCGACGCCCTTGTGCGGCTGGATATGTCGGAGTATATGGAGAAGCATTCTGTCTCCAAGCTTATCGGCGCTCCTCCCGGGTACGTCGGCTATGACGAGGCCGGACAGCTGACCGAAAAAATCCGCAGGCGGCCATATTCGGTCATCCTGTTTGACGAGATTGAGAAAGCTCACCCCGATGTGCTGAATATCCTGCTGCAAATGCTGGACGACGGCAGGGTCACCGATGCCCAGGGGCGCAAGGTCTCCTTTGAGAATGCGGTCATTATTATGACCTCCAACGCGGGGTCTGACAAAAGCTCCGGCTCGGTGGGCTTCGGGCGCACCGTCACAGAGCAGGGCCGGGAAAAGGCCCTTAAGGCTCTCAGCGATATTATGCGCCCCGAGTTTATCAACCGTATCGACGAGGTTATTTCCTTTAACCAGCTGACCGAGGGCGATTTTGCCCGAATTGCCGGAATCATGCTTGGGGATTTGAAAAAGGCGATGGCGCGCAACAGCATCGCCCTGTCATGGGATGAAAAGCTGGTGGAGTTCCTTGTGAAAAAATCCTACTCGGTCAAATACGGCGCGCGAAACCTGCGCCGCCTCATCGAAAAGGAAATCGAGGATCAAATCGCCAACGTCATTATAGGCTCACTGGGTAATCCTGTGCAGACCATCTCCCTCAGCAGTGACGGGGAAAAGGTTTTACTGGAAGCAAAATAGCGGCATAAATCCGCAGGGGCGCAGGTAGCGCCTGTGCCCTTGCGGAGATTCCCTGACCTTCAAACAAAGGTGCGGGTTTTGCTTATTCTTATTTTGCCCTCTCAAAATTGCGAAGAACCCTGCCGTCTTTAGCCTTGACATTGACATGCGGCTATGGTAATATTGTAAAGCTGATTTGTATTTGCGGGTGTAGTTCAATGGTAGAATGTCAGCCTTCCAAGCTGAACACGTGGGTCCGATTCCCATCACCCGCTCCATTAGCCTTTTAGGCTAAGGCAGTATGTGCCCGTAGCTCAGCAGGATAGAGCAACTGCCTTCTAAGCAGTAGGTTGGGGGTTCGAGTCCCTCCGGGCACGCCACTTGTGGTGGGTATAGCTCAGTTGGTTAGAGCATCGGATTGTGGTTCCGGGGGTCGAGGGTTCGAATCCCTTTACCCACCCCAGAAGTCCGGCCCCATTAAGGCGCTGCCTTGATGGGGCCGGCAAAAAACAGGTGAGAACCTTCAGCGATGGGATGTCGCCAAGTGGTAAGGCACCAGACTTTGACTCTGGCATTCGTAGGTTCAAATCCTGCTACCCCAGCCATATGATCCATTAGCTCAGCCGGCAGAGCACCTGCCTTTTAAGCAGGGTGTCCCGCGTTCGAATCGCGGATGGATCACCATAAGCCAAAGCACCGCTTCTGCGGTGCTTTATTTTTTATAGCCGCCTGATTTTCATACTGCGGCGGCAGTCCTCAAAAAGGCGAAGGCCGCATAAACTGTATTTATTACGGCTATAAACCGGAACAAAGCACATAAGGAAACTGCTAAGCTTTGCGCAAAACAACCCGTTTTGCGCAAATAACGGTTACAAAATCTGTTTTTTCTACAAATAAACATATATTATGTATATTTTTTTGTTGACGGCTAAATAATACTTTAATATAATATTGAGGTATTGTTGAATAATACTACAATGGATAAAAATATAAATTTTGAGGACAAAAATGTAATATGAGTAATATTAGAATAGGCGATCTCTTACTTAGCGAAAAATTAATAACCCAGCAGCAGCTGGACGAGGCGGTCGCCTATCAGAAAACATCAGGCGGCAAGCATAGGCTTGGGCAAATTTTCCTTGAAAAGGGTCTTGTGGATGAAACACAGATGCTGGACGTTCTTGCCAAGCAGTTTAACACCAAAAGGGTAATCATCTCCCGCCTGCCCATAGATATTCAGGCTGTGTCTAAAATACCCAAATCGGTGGCGCAAAAATACAATCTGATGGCATGCTATGAGACAGAGGGCGTTTTGTTTGTTGCGCTGTCCGACCCTCTTGACCTTTACGCCATTGAGGATGTCAAGGCCATTGTCAAAATGCCGGTCACCCTGCTTTTGGCAACGAAGGATGATATTCAGAAGGCCATCGGCTACTGGTACTCCGAGATTGACGCGCGGCAGGCCGCCATATCGGCCAACAGCACCGTCGCCGGGGTGGAGGCCATGCAGGTTGAGGATCTTACCGACAGCCCTGACGATTCTCCCGTTGTCGCCCTTGTCAACTCTCTGCTGTACAAGGCGCAGAACGCGGGCGCCAGCGACATTCATATTGAGCCCTTTGACGAGCAAACTGTCGTCCGCATCCGTGTGGACGGCCAGATATTGGAGCTGCTGACCATTTCCAGCGCCCTGCACAATTCGGTCATAACCCGCATAAAAATCCTTTCCTCTCTGGACATCGCCGAAAAGCGTGTGCCCCAGGACGGGCACTTCAGAGCCAAAATGCGGGATATGGAGCTTAACGTCCGTGTGTCGGTGCTGCCCACTATTTACGGGGAAAAGGCCGTGCTCCGCTTCCTCAGCCGCAATGTTTCACTGGATCACAGCGAAACTTTTGGAATGGATAAGCAAAATTATGAAAAAATTAGCAGCATCTTAAGACGACCTCATGGTATTATCTATATCACAGGGCCGACGGGCTCCGGAAAGACGACGACACTCTACATGATTCTTGAGCGTCTTGCCCAGGGCCAGGTCAATATCTCCACCATTGAAGACCCGGTGGAGCGCAACCTGCCCCGCATAAACCAGACCCAGACCAACGACCTTGCCGGCCTTACCTTTGAATCGGGTCTGCGCTCCCTGCTTCGTCAGGATCCCGACATTATCATGGTGGGTGAAACGCGGGATAAGCAAACCGCCTCCATCGCCGTTTCGGCGGCGCTGACCGGGCACCTTGTTCTTTCCACCCTCCACACCAATGATGCGGTTTCCGCCGTTGTCCGCCTTGCCGACATGGATATTGAGCCGTATATGATCGCAAACTCCCTGACCGGCGTTGTGGCGCAGCGGCTTGTGAAAAAGATCTGCCCCTTCTGCAAGGTTTCCCACACCCCCTCGGACAGCGAGCTTTCTGCCCTGGGCGTTCACGCCGACACCCTTTATAAGGGAGAGGGGTGCCCCCACTGCAACGGCACCGGCTACAAGGGCCGCATCGCCATTCATGAGGTTTTTGCAATGGACACCGCCATCCGCAACATGATTTCCCGCAAGGAACCGGCAGAGCATATTTACGAATACCTGGATAAGGATCCCACATACAAGACCCTCCGCCGCTCGGCGCAGGAGCTTGTACTGGCAGGAGTTACCACGGTTGATGAAATGCTTCGCCTCGTATCGGCCGTATAATTGCATTTTACACAGTCATATTATCCGTTTACACATTTTTCGACACAATCCGGAAGGAATGTGATATATTAACGCCGGGTAATCCGCGGGAAAGGACGCCCTTATGCAAATAGCCGAGCTTCTGCAAATCGCCCGTGAAGGCAAAATCTCCGACATTCACATCACGGCTGACCGCAACCCGATTTTCCGTAAGGACGGGGAGCTTAAGGAAACCTCCTTCGACCTTACCAGGCAGGAAAAAGAGGCGCTTATTTTCCAGATGCTCAATACCCCCCAGCGTGAAAGGCTGGAGCAGGGCGCCGACCTTGACTTTTGCTACACCGCCGAGAACGAGCAGCGCTACCGCGTCAACGTTTACAGGCAGATGCGGAACATTACCGCCGCTATACGAGTCATTAACGACACGACCCCGACCTTTGAGCAGCTTGGCCTGCCCCCTGTGCTGAAGCAGCTGGCCGACGAGCCCAGAGGGCTGATTCTTGTCACAGGCCCCACCGGCAGCGGCAAGTCAACAACGCTGGCCGCCATGATCGACTATATCAACTCCACTAAAGCAAAGCATATCCTGACGGTGGAGGATCCGATAGAGTATGTCTACCGTCACAAGCGCTCCCTCATCCATCAGCGGGAGGTTGGTGCCGATGTTGACAGCTTCGCCTCGGCGCTGCGCAGCGCCATGAGAGAGGATCCCGATGTTATACTGGTCGGTGAAATGCGGGATTATGAGACAATTTCCGCCGCAATCACCGCCGCGGAAACGGGTCACCTGGTTCTTTCCACCCTCCACACCATCGGCGCGGCCGACACCATTGACCGCATTATAGACGTCTTCCCTCCCTCCAACCAGCAGCAGATACGCACCCAGCTGGCCTCCGCCCTCAAGGGGGTTGTGACCCAGACGCTTTTGCCCCTGGCTTCAGGCGCGGGTCGCGTGGCCGCCTTTGAGATAATGACCGGGACAGAGGCCGTTTTAAACCTCATCCGTGAAAACCAGTGCCATCAGCTTAACAGCACCATTCAGACAAGCGGCAGGCTGGGCATGGTGACACTTGACACCTCTTTGGCGAACCTGGTAAAAAGCAACACCGTTTCTCTTGACAGCGCACTTGAACGAACCCGCAACCGCGCCGACTTTTTGGCCGCCGTCCGGGGATAATAACGTTATAAGGCCACAGGCTTTATATATAGTAAAGATTCAGGCAAACGAAAGAATATGACCTGCCCATTCGCATGAAGTATTTGCCTCGGTGTCCGCAGCTTTACAAACAAAAATTAAAAACCAAATTTTTAGGGGGAAAACAAACAATGAAACTCGCAAAGACAGTAAAAAACAAGAAGGGCTTTACGCTGGTCGAAATCATCGTAGTCCTGGTCATCCTCGCAATCCTCGCTTCCTTTATGATCCCTTCGATGACAAGGTACATCGATGACGCTAAGGATCAAACCCATTACGCAACTGTAAGATCCGTCTATATCGCCGCCCAGTACTATGTCAACAAGCAGTATGCTACCAGTGCCGTTCCTGCCGGCACTTATGAGACTGGCGACGCCGAAGTCGATGCAATTGTCGAATATTGTGACAGTGTCAAAGCTAATGATGAAGTTACTGTCACCGTTGCGAACAATTCAGTTTCCGAGGTTACCTACACACCTGACGGCGGCAAAACCTACTCTCTCACACCTAACGGTGCGATTACAGTAACTCCCTAATTGCCCTGACTGACTTATGGCGCCTCCAGGCGGGAGAATCCTCCCGCTTGGGGCGCCCTTTGGGGACTTATATGCCCTCCCCATTGCCTGACCTGCTATCCGACCCATCCGGGAGAACAATTATTTGATTTATTTTGCCATTTACTTCTTTATATTCTTTGTGGGTGCCTGCGTCGGCAGCTTTCTCAACGTGCTGATTTGGCGCATCCCCCGGGGCATGAACTTCACTACCGACCGTTCTATATGCCCCAAATGCGGAAAGCAAATAAAGGAATACGATTTAATCCCTGTCCTCAGCTATATTATCTTAGGCGGAAAATGCAGAAATTGCCATGATCCCATCTCCCTTCGTTACCCTGCCATGGAAGGGGTCACCGGCTTAATATTTGTTTTGATTATTCAGCGCCTTGGGTTTACCCTATCGGCGCTTTTGGCTTTGATTTCCGCCTCTGTCCTGATCGTCATAGCTATGATAGATTATGACACCATGGAGATTCCCGACGGGCTTGTAATCGCCCTGGGCGCTGTGGCAATCGCTTCGGCCTTTATATCCCCTCAGGTTTCCGTAGCCTCACGGATAATCGGCGCTTTGTGCGTCAGCGTGCCTATGCTGCTGCTGGCGCTGCTTATCGAAAACGCCTTCGGCGGCGGAGATATAAAGCTTATGCTCGCTGCCGGCTTCATGCTGGGGTGGAAGCTGACCCTGCTGGCCACCTTTATCGGTCTTTTGACCGGCTCGATAGTAGGGGTTGCAATGCTGGCCTCCAAAAAGGCGGAAAGGGGGCAGTCTATCCCCTTCGGCCCTCATCTTTGCCTTGGGATCCTCATCGCCATGCTTTACGGCAACGCCATTGTGGCGGCCTACGTCCGCACATTTTTTTAGACTGACATATAATCTTTTTATATAGAGGGGGCAGCATATGCCTAAATACAAATACCGTGCCAAGGGTCTTGACGACAGGATGCATACGGGCATACAGGACGCGGCCGATACCTCGGCGCTGTACAATATCCTGCGGCAAAAATCCCTGACCCTTATCGAAAGCAGCGAGGTGCAGGAGAGCGAGCAGAGCCGGTACCGCCTTAAATCCAACGAGGTTGCCGAGTTTTCCCGCCAGATGGCCGATATGCTGGGCTCCGGCCTGACGGTTGTAAAGGCCATCGGAATATTGCGGGAGCGGGATTTTAAGCCAAAGCTCATCCGCATTTACGACGCCCTTTACCGGGATATAATGAGCGGCCTTACCCTGTCGGAGGCGCTTAAGCTCAATCAGCGCTCCTTCCCTTCCCTTTTTATCGACATGGTTGCCTCCGGCGAGGCAAGCGGACAGATGGAGAAATCCCTGCGCAAAATGGCAGAGCATTATACGAAGGAGCACCGGCTCAACTCCAAGGCAAGGTCAGCCATGATGTACCCGGCGATTTTGGCTGTCGTTACGGTGCTGGTGGTCATTGTCATCTTCACCTTTGTACTGCCCACGTTTTTTGATATTTTCAAGGATATGGAGCTGCCGCTGATAACCCGCATCGTTATGGGCGCCAGCAAGGCTATAACAGGCTACTGGATATATATCCTGCTGTTCTGCGCCATGCTTGCAGCCATATGGAACTATCTTTTGACGCTGCGCAGCGTCAGGCGCGCCTTTGACCATTTCAAGCTCAAGGTTCCCATTATGGGCAAGCTGCTTCGCACGATTTACACGGCGCGGTTTGCCCGCGGCCTCAGCACCCTTTATTCCAGCGGCCTGCCCCTGGTCTCCGCCCTTAATATCGCCAGCTCCCTCATCGGCAACGCCTATATTGAGGATCAGTTCCCCGATGTCATAAAGGAAATCAGGAACGGCGACGCCCTCTCCTCCTCCCTGAAAAAGGTGGACGGATTTGACGGCAAGCTGTCCTCCACAATCGTCATCGGTGAGGAATCAGGCCGTTTGGCCAACATGCTGGAAAGCGTGGCCGACAGTTATGATTTTGAGGCCGAGGCCGCGACCGACCGGCTTGTGACCTTGATACAGCCGGTTATGATAATCATCATGGCTGTCATCGTCGGCGGCATAATGCTGGCGGTTATGATTCCCATATTCCAACTTTATTCCAGCTTTTAGCAAAAAGTGAGGCAGGTGTGACTGTGAAAACAGCGGTTTTTATTTCAAATGAGCAAATACAGATTTTGCGGTACAACAAATCGGGGAAAAATCCCGCGGTCGTAAATGACTATATTGTCCGCGATTTGCCCGAGCGCGCCGTTTTTAACGGCGTTATTACCGACCGCGGCAGTCTTTCTGCCCGCATAGGTGAGATTGTGGCTGAAAACCGCGGGGTTTTTCAGAACGCCAGTCTGATTTTGGAGACAAACTCAATCATCACCAAAAAGATTCCCGTGCCGAAGCTGAGTGAGCGGCAATACCGTGCCGTGGCGCAGGAGGAGCTGTCCAACAACACAGGCGACTATGGCGACCTGATGTTTGACAGCCAGCTGCTCAACGAAAAAAGCGGCCAGTTTATTCTCGCCTGCGCCGTTGACAAGAATATCGTTGAGGATTATCAGAGTATTTTCCGGGATGCCGGCGTAAAGCTGGAGGGTATTTCCTTTTCCCTCGATCTGATGATCGCCCTGGCAAAGCAGGAGAGCCAGCTTTCAGAAGAGACGGTGGTGCTTTCCGTGGTGGACGGTATCAGCGTCCATTCGGCGATTTTCGACAAGGGGGACTATGTTTTCTCCACCCGCGCCCGCCTTTTTGCCGACGATGATGAGTCGGTTGCCCGCCGCCTGCTGGAGAGCGTTACATCCCGTCTCCAGTTTAACAAAGCTATTTCAAAGGTGTTTTTCTCTGGTGTAAGCCCGGAGATTTTGTCTCTTATGCGGGATATAAAATCGGCTAACCTCGAAATCGCCATTGACTCCTATGACCCCCGCCGCCTTGTTCAGGGGGGGGACAGCCTGCCCGACAACTTCTTCTACCCCATCCTCGGAACAACTGTCAGCAAAACAACCATAAACCTGCTGGCTACACATAAAAAAAGCCTTGCCCCTGTCAAAACCAAGAGGGTCAGCACCGGCTGGCGGCTTATAGCCGCAGGCGCCGCCATTGTGGCCGCTGCCGCCCTTGCGTTTGTAACGCTTCAGTACCGCCAGCTGGAAAAGCAAAGCGCGGAAATTGAAAAATATCTGCTGGATCCCGTCAGGATTGAGCAAATGGCCGAGCTGGATATTTTAACTGATAATATCGGCGTTGCCGGCAAGGCGGTGGATGAGGCGGCTCTGGCCAATACGATTTTGGAGGATTACACCGTCGTATCCACCGACGCCATAAACTGGCTGTTCTCCCAGGGGCGCGGCATAGTAATCCGCCAGTTCTCCTTCAACGCAGCCGAGCGCACATTGCAGCTTGTGTACAACTGCCCCTCCGAGCTTGATTCGTCGAGCTATGTTGAGGCGATAAAGACCTATAAGGAGTTCAGCGGGGTGACCTACACGGGCTACGCCGCCGAAACAAACGGCAGCTTCACCTTTAAGGTGCTTATCACTTTGGTCGGGAAGGAGGCATAACATGAATACGGTGATGAAAAACCGCACCAAGCGGGAAAAGATACTGATTACCTTCACGTTAATTCTGCTTATCGCCTGCACCTATTTTATCGGCCTGTTTATGCCTGCCCTCCAGCGGCTGCAGCGGGCAAATACCACCCTGGATCAGCTTACCCTGCGCAAGCAGGAGGTGGATTTCAGCCTGATGGGGCTTGCCGATGCCCGCGCGGCTTACAAAACCCTTCGCGCCAAGGCCATTGACGCCCATGACGATTTTTGGCCCTTTACCGATAACAATGAGATCGACAGATACCTTACCAATATGTGCATCCAGTACGGCCTGGCGCCCAAAAGCCTTACCATATCACTGGAGCGTCTGCCCATAAACGGGGATGCTTCCTCCTCAAGCCTTGAATCGGTCATCGTCCACGTCACGGTGGAGGGGGCCTTCAGCAAGGTTGTGGAGCTTTCCGACTCGGTGCAAGACAGCCCTTACCTGCGCATAAACCAGATTGATTATTCCGCAGCGAGAACCCAGGGTCAGCCCAGCACCCGCATTGCCTTTGAAATCTTTGTTCAAAGGGCGCTTGATCTGCCTGAATAGCTTTACCTGTAAGCTGATTGGCTTATTTCAATATTACGTTATTAATTTTGGCAAAAAGTAGGTTTCTATGAAAAGACACGCCACAAAGGGCTTCACTCTTGTTGAAATCGCCGTCACGCTGGTGATTATGGCGATTTTGGCCGGCGTCATGTACCCCATCGGGGTCAACATGCGGCGCAGCAGCCTTGAAACAAAATGGTCGAATATCGCAAGGTCGGTGTACCTCTCGGCGCAGAGCGCTATGAGCGACCTTAAAAACAGCGGTCGCCTGAGCGAACTGGCTGTTTTTGGCGTGTCTTCCGGCAGTGAGGTTTTGACGGGCGGCTATCTTTCCGGCACCAACGCGATGACCGGCAAGGTCGACCCTGCGCTTGTCCCCGGCAGTGACAGCACCAACGGCAACAAGGACTATATTTACTATTTGATGAGCTCCAAGGCGGGGGTCGATTCCTATCTGGATAAGCTTTTGCGCCCTTACATCGGTGACCCTGCCATCCTCAGCAATTCATTTTGCGTTGAAGTAAATGCAAAAACCGGCAACGTAAAGGCGGTTTACTATAGCGAGGATTATCAGGCCTTTACCTATGCTGCCTCTCCTCCCGCAAATACTCTTGCCCTTGGGGGGCCCGATACCCGCCTCTCCACATATCAGCACGGCTATTACGGCGTTGAGGATACCACCGGCGAGGCTCTTTCCGAACGGTCCACCTTCCTCACCCTTATCGACAGCGGAAGCGGCGGCAGTGTGCCGGATGCACTTATTCCCATGCCCAATGCGCTGTTTTTGGATGCCTATGTCCCCAATAAAGAAGGGGTTTATACCTTTTATATTGCCGATGAAATGGGGCGGCGGATAACAGACGCAGGCGGTAAGCCTTATGCGGTGTCGTTTTCCGTAACCGGCACAGGCTCTCTTGCCATTTTCAGCTTTGAGGATGCCTTGTCCATTGCGTACAAGGATTTAGAGCCGGACGCCCATGCCGGAGGTATGCAGGATGTGCCGGGAGAGCGCAGACATCTGCTCTTCCGTGAAAGCGGAGTCAAGGAGCTCACCGGAGTCAACGGCGAGTTTGTGCATATTGTTTGGGTGCTGGATTATATCGATCCGGGTACGGCGTCCGAGCCTGAGGCGCGGCACAGCATCGGCGTGCTGTATCCCCTGCCCTGCCAGAATATCCGCACTGAGGTATCCAGCCCGAGCGGGGAGATCATCCGCACCATTTCCAATGTGCAGCACGCTTATTACGGCGCCGAAATGCAGGAAGGGGCCGGCATAGGCTTTACTTTGACTAACGCCCGGCATCTTAACAATATGCGTTATATTGCGGGACTAATCAGCGCGGATAAAGCGCTGGACGCCGCTTCACAGCGGGGCATCACCTCCGGCTTCCACCAGATGACAACAATCGATTTAAGCGGTGTTGACAATTTTGCCCCCATTTCCTGGGTGCCCACGGCGGACGGAACGGGCTATATCCGCACGGGTGCTTTTACAGGGGAATACTACGGCAAAAAGGATTCAAAAGAGAATCATCAAATATACGGCCTCAGTATGAGCAGCGGCCAGGCCTCTTCAGGCTATGGCCTGTTCGGCGCGCTGAAAAACAGCCTGATTACCGGCCTCACCATCACCGAGGGGCGGGTTACAACCTCCGCCGGCGGAAGCGCCGGAATAATTGCCGGCAGTATGGATAACAGCTCTGTCACCCTGGCGGCTGTTTACGGCAACCTGCGCGTTACGGGGGCAGGGAGCGGCGATACAAACGCAGGCGGCCTTGTGGGCAAAATGACCGGTGGCAGCGAGATCAATATGAGCTACAACAGCGGCTTTATCCGTGAAACAGGCTTTGCCAACGCCATTTACGGCATTGTGGAGGTCACAGGCCATGCAGGCTTCTCCGGCAAGGTAAATATCGGCGGTCTTGTGGGCGCGGCTGTAAACGGCAGCATATCAAACTGCTATAACAATGTGCGCGTCAATGTCAAGGATGAGACCTATGTCACCTCAGGCGATGATGAGAACCTGTATATAGAGCCGGAAAACTCCAATCTGCAGGCCGATTGCAGCAAAATCAATATCGGTGGAATTGCCGGCAGCAGCTCAAGCACAAATATTGCAAGCGTATACTCCACCAACTATTTGGGGCTGTATAAATCGGGCAGCGCCACAAGCAGCACAGGCGCCATTGTGGGGCTGCGCGCAGGCGGAACCTTTGCAAACCTGGTGGCCTTCAAAAACAACGCCACCTCTATGGTCAATCCCGTCGACCCCAATATCCGGTTTTCCACGAAGGATCTGCTTTCGGTTTATCATTTCCCCTCTGCGACACTTTGGGAGAACAACACGATAATGTATTCCCAGCGCAGCTTGCCTGTAAATAACACCTCCGGCAAAAACAGCTACCCCTATCCCACACTTGTCAACAATATACACTTAAACGGGTGGGAGGATATTAAATCAGGCATAGACCGCATTTTGGCATGGGTGACATCCTCAACCGGCAAAAGCGTGTTTGATGAGCGCTACAAGGCTATCCGCATTGAAACCGCCCACAGCTTTTATGAATATGCCTCCAACGATATGGAGGTCACAATCACCTGGACCGCAGGCCAGTACAGGCTGCATGATACCATCCTGCCTGAAGGGGCAAGCCTTACAGTGGACGGCAGTACCGCCACACTCACCTACACCGCCCATCCCGGCGCCTATTATGATTTTGTCTTTTACAGCTATTCCCAGCTGGACGGCTATGGATATGTGATTCCCTCCGGTGACATCAAGGTAACGTGCAAGGTCACAACGGTTATGGGAACCTATCTGCTGGTTGAAGATAAGTAACGGCCCCTCGTCCAAAGGAGATTATATGAGAGTATCCAACAATACCAAAGCATCTAAAAAGTGGCTTGCAATGTTTTTAAGCATTGTTATTATGCTGGAGATGATACCCTCCGGCCTTGTTGACCTGTCTCCGATTTTTGCCGCCCATCCGGCTGACCTGACCGAATGGGACGAAGCGAGCTACTGGAGCGGGGCCTATACTATCACCACCTCTGACGATCTTATAGCTCTCGGAAAAATTATTGCCCGAACCGCGGCCATAGCCGATATTGAGCGGTTTGTGCCGGTGGGGACATATGTAAACCCTGCTGACGCGTGGGACGATTTCCAGTCTCACAAATACGTTTTGGCCGGTAGTATTGCCATAAC
>JAVBSJ010000064.1:0-10504 GCA_031547105.1 Oscillospiraceae bacterium | reverse complement strand
GGTTGGGTTTCCGCGGGGTCTTCTGGGGGTTTCCCAATGTTTAAATCATACTGGCGCGCCTTGCGCGCTAATATAATTTTTATTTGATAACCACCGCCCCCTCGTTTTTATAACACAAAAAAAACACAAACGGCGATATGGTCGTGGTGGACAACCCTCTGAATTATCCCAACCCGGGTGAGATAGAGTACGCGGAGGAGCCGATTGTAAAGGCTTCCATCATTACACCTACAGAGTATGTCGGCAATATTATGGAGCTTTGTCAGGACAGGCGCGGCATCTATAAAGACATGAAATATCTCGACACCAACAGAGCGGAGCTCCATTACGAGCTGCCCTTAAACGAAATCATATACGATTTCTTTGACGCCCTAAAATCCCGCACCCGCGGCTATGCTTCACTGGATTATGAGCTTCTGGGTTACCAGAAGTCGGAGCTTGTCAAGCTGGATATTTTGCTTAACGGCGATGTGGTGGATGCGCTTTCCTTCATAGTGCATACGGAGAAAGCCTATGCCAGAGGGCGCAAGATTGCAGAAAAGCTCAAGGATAACATACCCAGGCAGCTTTTTGAGGTGCCTGTGCAGGCGGCTATCGGCGGCAAGGTCATCGCCCGCGAAACTGTCAAGGCAATGCGCAAGGATGTTCTTGCAAAATGCTACGGCGGCGACATCACCCGAAAGAAGAAGCTGCTTGAAAAGCAGAAGGAGGGCAAAAAGCGTATGCGCTCCCTCGGCTCGGTGGAAGTATCGCAAGAGGCCTTTATGGCGGTTCTGCGTCTGGATGAGGATTAAGCATGAAGAGCCTTGGCATTTATATTCACATACCCTTCTGCAAAAAAAAGTGCGGATACTGCGACTTTTATTCGGTGCCCGGCTGTGATGAAAGGCTGATGGACAGCTATCTTTCCGCCCTTGTCAGGCAGATGGACGATTATTTCGGAAACGGCGCCCGCCCCGCAGTTGACACCGTCTACATCGGAGGGGGAACCCCCTCGCTTTTCGGCGGCAAGCGGATAGCCAAGCTGCTTGGCGAGCTTAAAAAGCGCGTCACCCTGCTTGGCGGGGCGGAGGTTACCGTGGAGGTCAACCCCGAAAGTGTAGATAAAGACCTGCTCAAGCGCCTTAAGGAGGCGGGGGTCAACCGCGCCTCCATGGGGGTGCAGTCCACTGACAATGCCGAGCTTGTGGCACTTGGCAGGCTTCATACCTGGGAAGAAGCCCAAAGCGCATTTGCGCTTATCAAGCAATATTTGACCGATAACATCTCAATCGACCTTATGTACGGACTTTCGGGGCAGACACAGCAGGGGTGGTTCAAAACCCTTACTGAGGCGGCGGCTCTCGGTGCAAGGCATATATCCTGCTACTGCCTCAAGCTGGAGGAGGGTACCCCAATGTTTTTGCAGGCGCCAACACTTCCCGATGATGACACATCGGCCGATATGTACCTTTGCGCCTGTGAAAAGCTGGAAAAATGGGGATACCGGCAGTACGAAATCTCAAACTTTGCAATAAAGGGGTATCAAGCGAGGCACAATTCAAAATACTGGGATTTGAGCGAGTATCTCGGCCTGGGCTGCTCTGCCCACAGCCTGTACGGAGGGCAGCGGTTTTCCTTTATTTCCGATGTGGAAACCTTTATAAGCAATGTTGCTGCCGCAAAGCCAATAGCCGAAGAGATGGACGATATGTCGGTTGCGGGACGCATGGGGGAGTATGTCATGCTGAAGCTTAGGACGGTTGAGGGAATTGATCCCGATTACTTCTTTTCACGCTTTGGAGTGCTTTTTGACCCCTATGCCCAAACGCTGGATAAGTACATATCAACCGGTCATGTTAAAAAGGAGTATGGGCGATACCGGCTGACGCAGGAGGGTTTTCTCATTTCCAACGTGATTATTTCCGATGTGATTTCCGGCGTGTGCGGCGGGACTATATAACAATACTGAAAAAGAGAGAGTTAATCTCTCTTTTTTTGTTAGAAATGATTAATAGTGCATTGAGATGAGGAGAAAAATATGGTAATATAATAATACAAGGACGTGCCTTTTGACATTTAGAAAGGAGCTAAAACATGCAAGGAAAAATTGCTTACCAGAAAATTGATGAGATCCGCCCCGCGCTTGAGAAAATCGCAAGAGACATGTGGGAGAATCCCGAGGGTCCGTACCGTGAGTTTAAGGCATGTGAGTGGATCTCCGAATGCCTGAAGCAGAATGGCTTCAAGGTTGAGATTGGCGCTGGCGGAGTGCCGACAGCCATCAAGGCCACCTGGGGCAGCGGCCACCCGGTGTTCGGCATTTTGGGTGAGCTGGATTCGCTCCCCGGAATGAGCCAGAAAATGGTCACACATAAGGAGCCGGTGGTGCCGGGTGACTTCGGTCAGGGCTGCGGGCATAACCTTTTGGGCGTTGGCTCTCTCGGCGGTGCCATCGGCCTGAAGGAAGAGCTGGAGAAAAACGGCCTTAAGGGTACGGTTGTTTACTACGGCTGCCCGGCTGAGGAAGTGCTTACGGGCAAGTCCTTTATGGCGCGCGGTGGCGCCTTTGACGGGCTTGACTTCTGCATCGACTATCACCCCGGCACTGTCAACGGAACCCGTACAGGCGGCAGCACCGCCCTTAACAGCGCCATTTTCCACTTTAAGGGACGCACTGCACATGCCGGCGGCGACCCGCATAACGGCCGTTCCGCCCTTGACGCGGTTGAGCTTATGAACGTAGGCGCAAACTACCTCAGGGAGCACGTTACAAGCGATGTGCGCATTCACTACATCATCACCGAGGGCGGACAGGCGCCCAACATCGTTCCCGATGTGGCATCCAGCAAGTATTTTGTCCGCGCTTTAAGCCGTGATGCCGTCGTCGATGTTTATGACCGCCTTGTAAAGGTTGCAAACGGCGCTGCAATGATGACCGAGACAGAGGTCAGCATAGAGTTCCTTGGCGGCTGCTACAATCGTATGCAGAATGACGCGCTGACCCAGGTTCTTGACGCCTCTCTGCGTGAAATCCCCAGAGAAGCATGGTCGGCAGATGAAATCGCATACGCGGCTGAGCTTAATAAGAGCATGCCGGAGCTTTATGCCGATGTACTTAAAAAGACGGGAGAGGCGGAGGGCACCCAGCTGCACGAAGGGGTTTTGCCTATCAAGCCACAGACCACCTTTGGCTCCTCCGACGTGGGAGATGTGCAGCATATCGTGCCGGGTGCATCCTTCTCAACGGCCACCTACAATATCGGCGCGCCGGGACACAGCTGGCAGATTACAGCCTGCACAGGGCACACCATTGGCATGAAGGGCATGATTTATGCTGCCAAGGTAATCGCTCTGTTCGGTCTCAAGGTGTTCTCCTCACCCGAGGTGCTTGAGAAGGCAACTGCGGAGTTCAAGAAGAGCATGGGCGGCAAAAATTATGTATGCCCGATCCCTGAAGGGCTTCCTATTCCTTAAGTATATTTTATTGCCTGCAATGACAAAGAGTGCGGCCCATAAGGGCCGCACTCTTTTTAAGCTTACTGTGTGATTGTGCATATATCTTTACTTGAAGCGGCTTCCCCAAACACCCCCGGATAGCATTCTGTGCCTGCTAAAGAGGTGGTCAATACCGAAAGCTCAGCCCCCTTGGAGAAATATATGCTGTGAAGAAAAGGCGCCAGCTGAGACAGGTTTTGACCGCTTTTTGCGCTTTCGGCGGCATTTTCAGTGCAGACCAGCGCAATGGATATATCCAGCTCGGCAGCTTTTTCGCTTGCTTCCTCAATTAATCCCGTCACAGCTACGGAAAGCGGAACCAAACCGTCCTCAGCTGAATATTCGATCAGGTCTACCTTGCCGCGAACAGGGAAGGAGGCGTTTTCAAGCACCACCTGGTCAAACCCCGCTTCCTGACATGCGGTGAGAATGTCCAGCAGGTACTGCGCGGTGATTTCAGAGTAGGGGTTCAGCCAGCTTGTGTAATCGTAGTCGAGCCAGGTTGTGCCGCTTGTTCGCAGTGAGGCCGACAGAAAGGAGCGGGGGGCGATATTGTCACAGCATACCGATACCCGGGCGATAAGATATATGTCCTTACCTGAAAGCGCCTTAAGCGCCTGCTTGTTTCCCTCCGCCTCAGGGGAAAGGGCGCTTGCAGGCGCATACTGGCTGGTTACGGGAATATGCAGAATGCCGTCGTTGGCCTTGACAGAGAAGACCAGGGCATTTGCCCCCTGCTGAACCGCCCTGTTCATCAGTTCATCGGTATAGGTCTTGTCAGTGACCGACGCTATATCGCACTCAAGCCCGGAAAGCATGGGGAGGTCAAAAGAGCCGGTGCCTGTATCGCCTGATGAAGGGTCACCCTCGCCGTCAATTATAATGACGGGCTCGGCGCCGTCGTCAGGCGCTTTGGGATCCGCATCCTCAGTCTTTTTACCGAAGTTGAAATGAAAACCCTCAGAATTAAAAACAAGTAAATCGGGCAGGAGGACTGCGGCGGCAATAGCGGCAGACAGAAGAAAGACAAGGGAAAGCGCGACAATCAGCCCCTTTTGTGAAGAAGGCCTTTTGCCGCCCCTGTAGGAGCTGTAAAAGTTCTGTTTTCTTCTGCGCATAGTTATTCTCCCGGTTTATCTACCTTCAATCGTACTTTCGCTTGCATCCACAATGAGCTTGCGCGGGCAAGCGGCAACACATTTTCCGCAGTTGATACACTTTTCGGGGTCGATGGATGCAAGACTGTCGGTGACAGTAATGGCGCCTGCGGGGCAATTTTTCTGGCAAAGACCGCAGCCGATACAGCCGATGTTGCACACCTTGCGCAGCTCGCCGCCGCGAAGGTGGGAGGAGCAGCTTACAAATACATCCTGATTTTCCGAGACGATGCTGATGATTTTCCGGGGACAGGCTGCGACGCATTTTGCGCAGGCCTTGCAGTTTTTGGCCTCAACAACGGCAGCGCCGTTTTCAATATGAATGGCATTGTAGGGACATGCCTTAACGCAGGAGCCGTAGCCGAGACAGCCATAAGTGCATTCAAGCGGGCCGCCGGATATTTTGGAAGCGGCCAGACAGTCGCTGATACCGTCATAGGAAAACTTCCTTTGGGCATTTAAGCCGCCGCGGCAGTTGACGTGGGCTATCATTTTTGCAGTATCTCCCGCAGCCACACCCATTATTTCAGCGATTGCCTCGCTGACGGCAGCGCCGCCCACGGGGCAGGCATTTACCGGGGCATCCCCTGCAAGAATGGCGTTTGCCAGGGCGGCACAGCCGGAATATCCGCATCCGCCGCAGTTTGCGCCGGGAAGGGCAGAGGTGATCTCATCCAGCCGCGGGTCTTTTTCTACATGAAATATTTTGGCGCCAAAAGCCAAAAGTATACCGAAAAACAGTCCAAGGCTTCCGAGAATTGCAACAGAAGAACCGATTGCCATGAAATTCATCTACTTTTCCTCCCTTAAAAGGTTATGCTCAAGCCCTGGAAGCCCATAAAAGACATCGCCAAAAGGGAGGCGGCAACAAGGGCGATGGGAAAGCCTTCAAAGCATTTCGGGTATTCGGCGTATTCAAGCCGCTCACGCACAGAGGCAAACAGCACAATTGCCAGTGTAAAGCCAAGCCCGCCTGTAAAGCCGTAAACAATGGACTCAATAAAATTAAAGCCGTTGTTGACGTTGAGCTGGGCAACGCCCAATACAGCACAGTTTGTCGTGATGAGAGGAAGATAAATGCCAAGAGCCTCGTAAAGGGTCGGCATGGTTTTCATCAGGAACATTTCGATAAACTGCACAAGGGCGGCGATGATAAGAATAAAGCTGACCGTCTGCATATAGGCAAACTGCGTGCCAAGTATAAACGTGTTTACAAGATAGGTGACGGCAGAAGCGACGGTCATGACGAATACAACGGCAATGCCCATGCCGGCGGCAGTCTCCACTTTTTTTGAAACACCGAAGAAGGGACAGCAGCCTAAAAATCGGGAGAAAATAAAGTTCTCAATCAGTATTGCCGAAAGTGAGATGGAAAAAAGCCTGACAAGCATTTAGTTTGCCTCCTTCTTGGTAAAGTACTGGAATGCAGCTATAAGAAAACCGAGGGTCAAAAAGCCGCCTGCCGGGAGAATAAAGAGGTTGACGGGCGTAAAGTTGTCGCCGAACAGCTTTATGCCGTATATAGCGCCTGTGCCAAGGATTTCGCGGACGATTGACAGCGTCGACAGGGCACAGGTGAAACCGATACCCATTGTAAGGCCGTCAATAAGGGAAGGGAGGGGCTTGTTTTTTGAGGCATAGGCCTCCGCCCTGGCAAGAATAATGCAGTTGACCACTATAAGAGGGATAAACATGCCCAGCGACGCGGACAGATCCTGAAGAAAAGCCTGCATGGTAAGGTCAACAATGGTGACAAAGCCTGCGATGATAATAACAAAAGCGGCAATCCTGATTTTGTCGGGTATAAGCTTGCGCACCAAAGAAATAACCAGGTTCGAGCACATTAAAACAAATGTGACGGCGACCCCCATACCGAGGGCGTTCTTAAGAGATGTGGAGGTAGCGAGGGTGGGACACATACCGATTAGCTGAACCAGCGTGGGGTTATTTGTCAGTATGCCTTCCTTGAGCTGCCTTAGAAGTGCTTTCATTTATTTGCCCTCCGTTTCATACTCAGCGGCAAAGGTCAGGGCGGACTGGATTGCACCTGTCACAGCCTTTGATGTAATGGTGGCAGAAGATACAGCCGAGATCTGATTGCCCTGTGCAGTGCCCTTTACAACGGCAAGACCGGTGGTTTTGCCTTCGAACTGATTCAGCCACTCAGGCTTGTCGGCATTTGCACCGAGACCCGCGGTTTCGGAATGGGAAATGATTTTCACTCCGCTTACCTTGCCGTTCAGCAGCACACCTGCCATAATGCTCATTTCACCGCCATAGCCCTTTGGGGTCAGTGTAAAGCACAGGCCGATGGGTTCGACACCTTTTTTTGCCAGATGCACCTGGGCAATATTCGGGTCGGTAATTTCAATATCTTCAAGAAGCACAAAATCGGTGGCGTCAGGCATTACGGCCTGCATTGCAGCCAGCGCTTTTGCCTCCTTGGCCAGGGCGATCGGCTCCTTCGTTATTTCGTTGAAGCCCCCCAGAAGCGCCGCGGTGACGGCGGCGATCAAGAATAAAATACCGCCGAGCCTTATAAAGTCGTTTTGCTTCTTCATTTCGCTTCGCCCCCTTTCTTCACTTTAGCGGGTGCGCCGAAGCGGCGGGGCATGGTGAACTTCTCAATCAGGTTGACAAGGAGGTTCATTATCAGTATGGCGTAGGAAACCCCTTCGGGAATAGCCCCGAAATAGCGGATAAAAACCGTTATCAGGCCGCATCCGATTCCAAAGACGATTTTACCTTTTTCGGTAATGGGGGAGGAGGTGTAGTCGGTGGCCATGAAAATGGCACCCAGCATCAAACCGCCGGAGAAAATCTGCGCCGCCATCCACTGCAGATTGTTGTTGCCACGTGGGAACAGGAAGGTGAGCAGCGCCACAGTGCCGAGAAAGGCGAGGGGGGTGTGGGGCGTGATGACCTTGCGGTAGATAAGATAAAGTCCGCCGGCGGCAAGGGCGATGACAGAAAGCTCCCCAATGCAGCCGCTGACCATGCCCAAAAGATTGTTGAGCATTGAAACCTCCGGCATGGCGCCCCCCTTCATCTGCATAAGGGGGGTGGCGGATGAAACAACGTCAACAGGGTTGGTGAAAAGAGGCAGTGATGTCCTTGCCCGGTGTATAACCGAGACGGAGCCGGCCCAGCTGGCCACCATAAAGGCCCTTGCGGCCAGGGCGGGGTTGACAAAGTTTTTGCCGATGCCGCCAAACAGCTGCTTGACGACGATGATGGCAAAGGCGTCCGCAATTATGACGAATAAAATAGGCACAGACGCCGGCAGGCAAAAGGCCAGGAGTATGCCGGTGACGGCGGCAGAGCCGTCAGAAATGGTGACAGTCTTGCGGGTCATAAGCTGATATGCCCATTCAAACAAAACACAAAAAATTGCCGATGTTGCCGTAACAGTCAGCGCCCGTGCGCCGTAAATAAACACCCCTATTACCAGTGCCGGCATTAAGGCGATTATGACATCGCCCATGATTTGCCTTGTTGTGCTTTCGGTGTGAATATGGGGTGATGAGCTTACCTTGAGCTTTGAAATATCATTCATATACGCGGTCTCACTTTCTGTCGGCGGCCATTATCTTTTGCTTGGCGCCCTTAATGCCCTGCAGCAAGGGTACACATGCGGGGCAGGTAAAGGAGCATGCGCCGCACTCAATACAGTCAAGAGGAAAATAGGTTCTGCATTCCTCAAGCCTGTCCGCCATGTAGGACTGGTAGATGTAGGTGGGAACAAGCCTTGCGGGGCAGACCTTTACACATTCGCCGCAGCGTATGCACTTTGGGTCGGCCGCCTTGAGAGATTTATCTTCCTTAAGGGCAAGTATGGCATTTGTACCCTTGATGACCGGTACCTCATCGCTGAATTGCGCTATGCCCATCATGGGTCCGCCCATCAGCAAACGGGTAGGAGCCTCAGTAAAGCCGCCGCAGAAATCCAGCAAGTCCTTGATCGGGGTGCCTATGCGCACCTCAAGGTTCTTTGGGGTGGATACTGCATTGCCGGAGACGGTTACAATCCTCCGCACCATGGGCATTCCCGATGAAAAGAGACGGTGAATGGCGCCTGCGGTATCAACGTTGAAAACCGCGCATTTGGCGTCGGCAGGCAGCTTGCCGGAGGGAACCTCACGCCCGGTCAGCGTTTTAATAAGCTGTTTTTCGGCGCCCTGAGGGTACTTGGTCGCAAGGGGCACCAGCTTTATGCTGCCGTCCGCAGGCAGATGGGAGTTGATAATGTCATAAGTGTTGGACTTATTCATTTCAACGCCCAAAAGGGCGTTTTTGAGACCGAATATACGCAGAATAAGCTGGATTCCCGAAATGACCTCCCAGGGGAACTCCAGCAGTATACGGTGATCGGAGGTGATATATGGCTCACATTCGGCGCCGTTGATAATGACGGTGTCAATTTTGCCAAGTGCGGAAGAGAGCTTTATATGTGTTGGGAATGCGGCGCCGCCGTGACCGACAATGCCGGCATTCTTGATATGGGCTATCATTTCCTCAGCGGAAAGGTTGGCGGCGTCGATCGGCTTCAGCGAAGGATCGAGTTCATCCTTGAAATCATTTTCAATAACGACCGACATCGTCTTGACTCCGCCGGGATGGGGGCGCAGCTCCACAGCCCTGACAGTGCCGGAAACAGTGGCATGTACCGGGGCTGAAACCGCGGCGGGAGAAGCCGCTATCGTCTGGCCGAGATAAACATAGTCGCCGACCGCTACAGCAGGCTGGCAAGGGGCGCCAATATGCATTGACACCGGCAGGATTACTTCCGCGGGAGCGGGGAGAATCTCAATCGGCTTTCCCGAGGTCAGCAATTTGCTGTCGTCAGGATGAACCCCGCCTTTGAACGCTTTGGGCATGAAATCACCTCGTATAGTCTTTGTTGGTTGAAATGGTTTACATTAGGACGATTATACACTACACAAACAAAAAAAACAACACGTGTACGGAATATTGATTGTCACAAATATGTCATAGTCTTGGAGGAAATATGCAAAAAAAGGCCGTATATTGATAAATAAAGTCTGCATAATTTGGTTATAAGGCATTTCATAAATGTAAGAAAAAGGGTGCTTTGCATATGTGCATGTGCGTGTGCCGCCTTAAAATTGACGCGGAGCAGGCGGCGCTTATGTACTTTTGAACTGTTTTTTGGTATACTAAGAAAAACATTTGGCGGAGGCGCATTATGAAGTTTTCGGAGATGGAATACTGCAGACTGGATATAGACGGCCTTATCAAAATTGTTGACGGATATACGGAAGCGCTTGAAAACGCCCCCACGGCAGACCATGCGGCGGAGATTTTAAGGCGATATATCGATACCGAGCGCGAAGCGGCTACCATGATGACCCTTTGTCAGATACGCTCCAGCCAGAATACGGCTGATGAGTTTTATGAGGGGGAGGAACAGTATTACGCGGAGAACAGCCCCCGCTTGGGCGAGCGCCTGAATATCATGTATGCCGCCATGCTGAAAAGCCCTTTTAAAGCGGAGCTTGAAGAGATATTCGGAAAAGTTGCCTTTATCAATGCCGAAATCGCCCAGAAAACCATTTCCCCCGAGGTGCTGGAGCTGCTCCACCAGGAAAGCCTGCTTGAGCTTGACTATCAAAAGCTGCTGGGCGGAATGACAGCGGTGTTCCGCGGAGAAGAATACCCGATAACCAGACTGGCTAAGTTCAAGACCTCCGATGACCGCCAAACAAGGCGGGAGGCCTATGTGGCGGACGGGCAGAGCTTCGCTGAAAAGCAGGAGGAGTTTGACCGAATATACGACAAAATGGTAAAGGTGCGCACTGAAATTGCCCGCAAGCTGGGTTTTGACAGCTTTATCGGCCTCGGCTACTGCC
>JAVBSJ010000016.1:0-3311 GCA_031547105.1 Oscillospiraceae bacterium | reverse complement strand
GCTGTCCTCCATGGCCTGCGCTGCCGCCGCGATGGAGTACTGAACAAAGAGGTCGTTTCTGCGGACTTCCGACTTCTCTATATACGCAAGGGGGTCAAAGCCCTTGATTTCGGCGGCAACCTTGACCTTAAAATCGGTTGTATCAAAGCGGGTAATACGGTCTATACCGCTTTTCCCGCCCGATATGCTGTCCCAAAAGGTCGTCAGGTCATTCCCGACGGCCGAGACTACACCCATACCTGTGACAACTAATCTTTTCATATTTCAGTCCCTTCTGACGCTGTACTGCGGCGCAGGTTATTTGCGCCTCTGCCCTTATGGAAATTGCCGGGAGAGGCTGCCCTGCTTAAACACAGGCGGCCTGGTATTCCTTCTTTAGAGAAGCAATAAGCTCCGACACATGTAAAATCTCCTTGACGCGGGGGGCATTTTTACCCGCAAATACAAAGCCGCGGTCAAGCTTGCCCTGCTTTGCATTGAGAAGCGCAAGGGCGATGCAATAAGGGCTTTCCTCATGCTTGCAGGTTTTTATGCAGTGATAGGGGCAGGCAAAGGGTGTCTTAAGCCCCTTTTCGCTGTCCGTGATAAAATTGTTTCGGACGGCTCTCCCCGGCATACCCACAGGGCTTTTAATAATGCCCACATCGCCCTCCTCACAGTCCACAATGGCCTGCTTAAAGGCGTCTGCCGCATCACACTCATATGTGGCGACAAAGCGCGTGCCCATTTGAACACCGCCTGCGCCCATGGAAAGGAAGCGGTGAATATCGCCCCCTGTATACACCCCTCCGGCGGCGATGACAGGGATTTTTTTGCCGAACTGCCTGCCCTGCTCCTCTGCCTCAGCAACAACCTCGGGCAGAATGCTCTCAAGGGCGTAGGCAGGATCGTCAATCTGCTCCGGCTTGAAGCCGAGGTGACCGCCCGCCATGGGGCCTTCCACAACATATCCGTCGGGGGAATAGCCGTAAGAGCTCATCCACTTTTTCGCCAGAAGGGCCGCCGCCTTTGCCGATGAAACAATCGGCATCAGCTTGGTTTTTGCCCCTTCAACCAAATAAGAGGGCAAATCCAGGGGCAGCCCGGCACCGGAGATAATGACATCTATCCCCTCTTCAATGGCTGTACGGGCTTCAAGGGCAAAGTTGGAGGAGGCAACCATAAGGTTGACACCCAGAACACCCTTTGTCATTGAGCGTGCTTTGCGTATTTCATCCCTGAGCCCCTCAATACATGCTCCTACGGGGTTTTTGCCGAAGTCAGGGCGGCTCATGCCCACGCCGACGGCTGAAATGACTCCGATGCCCCCTTCGTTGGCCACGGCGGAGGCCAGACCGGCAAGAGAAACGCCAACCCCCATTCCCCCCTGGATTATGGGCAGTTCTGCTCTCAAATCGCCTATTTCAAGCGGGGGCATTCCATGCTTTTCCATATCTTCTCCAATCTGCCGGGCGGCTACATGCACATGCCGCCATCGACCCTAAGCACCTCTCCGGTGATATATGCCGCCCCGTCCGAGGCGAGGAAAACCGCAGCAGCGGCCACGTCCTTCGGCTGCCCCATGCGGGCTGAGGGAATATTGGCCACGGCGGCCTCCTTGACCTTTT
Organism: Oscillospiraceae bacterium; assembly: GCA_031547105.1. Classification (GTDB taxonomy): domain Bacteria; phylum Bacillota; class Clostridia; order Oscillospirales; family Butyricicoccaceae; genus JAVBSJ01. The sequence continues at coordinate 1,704 of JAVBSJ010000016.1, read as the reverse complement.
CGGGCAAAACCGCCGTCATGTCCGTTTCAATATACCCGGGGGCAATTGCGTTGCAGGTGACCCCGCGGGAGGCAAGCTCCCGCGCCGTCGTCTTGGTAAGGCCGATAATACCGGCCTTTGCCGAGGCATAGTTGGCTTGCCCCGCCGTCCCCGACAGCCCGGAAACAGAGGAAATATTGATTATCCTGCCCCAGCGTCTTTTCATAAACTGCTGATACAGGCATTTTGTCATATTGAAAGCTCCAACAAGGCTGACGCCTATAACGGCGGCAAAATCCTCCGGCTTCATTGTCAGAATAAGCCCGTCGCGGGTTATCCCGGCATTGTTGACAAGAATATCGACCCCGCCGAAATCCTTTATAACGGCTGCCGTCGTATCCTTGGCCTGCTGAAAGTCTGCCACATCGCACCGATATATCTCTGCTCTGCGCCCAAGGGCGCGCACCTGCCCCGCCGTTTCACTGGCGGCAGCTTCATTTCCGGAATAAATGATGGCAATATCGGCGCCGGAAGCGGCCATTTCAAGGCAAACTGCCCTGCCGATCCCGCGGCCCCCTCCGGTGACAAGAGCAACTTTATTTTTAAGCATTGCGCACCTCCATGATTCGTGCAACCGCCAGCTCCAATGTGGCTTTATCCTCAACATTAAGTATAACGGCCTCAGGCGCCATGCGGCGGATAAGGTTTGCCAGCGTTTTGCCTGTGCCCACCTCAATGAATATATCCGCCCCGGCAGCCAGCATGTTTTCAACGCTCTCGCGCCAGCGCACAGGGGAAGAGATTTGACCCGCGACCAGCGAAGCGGGGTCTTCTCCATAGGGCTGCGCGGTGACATTTGCGTACAGCGGGATTATTGGCCGGGCGAAAGACACGTCTTTCAAATACTCCGCCATGCCGGCGGAAGCCGCCGCCATGAAGGGTGAATGAAACGCGCCGCTGACGGCTAGCGGCACTGCCTTGCCGCCTTTTGACTTAAGCTCCTCACAGGCGGCGGCAATCTGCTCTGTCCCGCCCGCTATGACCGTCTGCTTATCACTGTTGTAATTGACCGCCCAGACTCCTGCCCTTTGGCAGACTTCCTCTATAATGCCGGCATCCAGGCCGAGGATTGCGGCCATGGCGCCGGGATTTGCTTCCGCGCAGGCGTCCATCAGCTCCGCCCTGCGGCAGACAAGCCGGAAGGCCTGTTCGCCGGTAAGCAGTCCGGAAAAGGCCAGCGCCGGGATTTCCCCGAGGGAAAATCCGGCGCACATATCTGCACTTATCCCCTGCTCCCGCAAGGCCTCCGCCGCGGCAAGGTCAGCGCAGAACAGGCAGGGCTGGGTGACTATTGTCCTTCCCAGCTCCTCACGGCTCCCCTCCCAGCATTGCCGGGAGGTGTTTGGGCGCAGGCCGTCGGCCATGTCGAACACGGCCTTTGCGTATGCGGATATATCCGCCAGTTCCCTTCCCATGCCGGGGTACTGCGCCCCCTGCCCGGAAAAAACAAAGGCTATTTTACCCATTTTGCCGCTCCATTCAGTATCACTTCGGCCTCACTGAACATTTCCTTTATGATCTCGGCAGCGGGCTGTTCCTTCCTGACTATGGCGGCGATTTGACCGGAAAGGAAGGTTCCCCGCTTCTCGTCACCCTCCACCGCCGCGCGGCGCAGCGACCCTGTGCCGAACTTTTCCAGCTCCTCATTGGAAATGGTGCTGTCAT
>JAVBSJ010000071.1:0-6622 GCA_031547105.1 Oscillospiraceae bacterium | reverse complement strand
CAAAAACCTTGCCGCCCTGCAGGCCTACTATTTTAGTTGTACTTCCGCCAATATCAATGCCGATTATCATTTTTGTCCTTAACCGATATTGCCCACCGTTCTGGGGAACGGCAGAACATCACGGATATTTCCCATGCCTGTGAGATACATGATAAGGCGCTCAAACCCTATGCCGTAGCCGGAGTGGACAACGCCGCCGAAACGGCGCAGGTCGAGATACCATCCATATTCCTCCTTAGGCAAACCGCATTCCTCCATACGGCGCTCAAGCACCTCAAGGCGCTCTTCCCTCTGGCTGCCTCCGATAAGCTCCCCTATCCCGGGAACCAGCATATCCATGGCGGCGACGGTTTTGCCGTCATCATTGAGGCGCATATAATATGCCTTTATCTCCTTGGGGTAGTTGAAGACAAACACCGGCTTGCCAAACACCTTTTCGGAAAGGTATCTCTCATGCTCTGTCTGAATATCGCAGCCCCAGAAAACAGGAAACTCAAAGTTATCCTTATTTTTCTCCAGAATGGCAATAGCCTCTGTATAATCAATCCTGCCGAAGGTCTCTTCCTCAGCTATTTTTGTCAGGCGCTCAATCAGTCCCTTGTCAACAAACTGGTTGAGGAAGCTCATCTCGTCAGGGCAGTTTTTGAGCACATGCTTGATTACGTATTTTGTCATATCTTCAGCAAGCTGGGCGTTGCCCGCAAGGTCACAGAAAGCCACCTCCGGCTCGATCATCCAAAACTCGGCAGCATGACGGGTGGTGTTTGAACGCTCCGCCCTAAATGTCGGTCCAAAGGTGTAGGTCTTGCCAAAGGCGAGAGCAAAGCCCTCCGCCTCAAGCTGGCCGGAAACGGTCAGGTTGGTGCTTTTGCCGAAGAAATCCTGTGAAAAGTCCACTTCCCCGTCCTTCATGGGTACCTTTGCCAAGTCCAGTGTAGTGGCGCGGAACATGGCACCCGCCCCCTCAGCGTCCGAGCCGGTTATAATGGGGGTGTGTGCATAAACAAAGCCACGCTCATGGAAAAAGCTGTGCAGCGCAAAAGCTGCTTCAGACCGCACGCGGAACACCGAGTTAAAAGTGTTGGTGCGGGGACGCAAATGCTGTATGGTGCGCAGATATTCCATGGTATGACGCTTCTTTTGCAGGGGATATTCAGGGGGGCAGTCGCCCAGCACATCGACAAAAGCGGCGTTTATTTCAAGCGCCTGCTGCTCGCTGGGCGATTTTACGGCAGTGCCTATAACCTCAACAGCAGTGCCCACATTCAGCGCGGCAGACAGCTCATAAAACCTGCTGTCATTTGCCACAACCACCTGAATGTTTCTGACAACACTGCCGTCATTAAGCTCAATAAAGGCGCAGGCCTTTACATCCCTCGCCGTGCGAACCCAGCCGCACAGGCGTACTTCCTTATCCAAATATTGCTCCGGGTGGTGCAATATATCTCTTACACTTTCCAAATCAGTCACTCCTATTACAGGCGCCCGTTATTCGGAGGCCGCCTGCTCCTTGATTTCATCTCTCATAGTTTTTAATGCCTGTGCGAGCTGATCCGGACAGGATGTAGGCTTTTCCTTACAGGTAATTCCGTCCAGCCGCGAAATGGCCTCATCAATATCCATGCCGTGAAGCAGCGCGTTAAGCCCCTTTGAATTGCCGGGACATCCAACGTCAAACACGACATAAGTTATTTTGCCATTCTCCACGGTTACTTCAAACCTCGGCGAGCAAATGCCATGCGGATAAAAGGTTCGTGTCACCCTTATGCACCCCCAAAAAAGCAGAAATATCTGCACTCAGTGTTGATTTAGAATATCATAATATACAATATTTGTCCACTGCAATATCAAAATCTGCGCTTTGCGGTGCTAGCTGATATTTTTTCTTCACTGCTATTATTTGTGGCTTTTTCCAATCAACCTGCCTTAAAATTATACCCCCCTATTCTGTGAAGAGGGGGGTATATATGCCATATCTATAAGGCACCTTGATAAGGCACTGCGGGAGCGTAAAAGCCCGTGACATGCAAGGCAGGCCTGATTCTATTCTCTTGCGGCCGCCGTCAAGCGGTAAAGCACGCCGCTATTTCTCTGACAAGCAGGTCAATATGCTCTCTCGTTATATCATTATTGGTCAGGAAACGCACCTTTTCGCCCGAGTAAGCGCCGATCTTAATGCCCTTGTCAAGCAGGGTTTTATGCATTGCCGCAACTTCCTCATCCGTTTTATGGAACTTTGCGAACAGGATATTGATCTGCACCGACTCCATATCTACATCGACATAAGGCAGCGCGTTCAGCTTTTCAGCCAGATAACGGGCGTTGGCATGGTCTTCACTAAGCCGCTGTGTCATTTTCTCCAGTCCGATTATGCCCGCAGCCGCCAGCACGCCTGCCTGCCTTGTGCCGCCGCCGAGTATTTTACGGTTGCGGCGTGAACGCTCTACAAGCTCCTCAGTGCCGGCCAGAATTGCGCCTACCGGGGCGCAGAGACCCTTTGAAAGGCAGCAGGTGACTGTGTCACAGCACTGGGTAAGCTCCGTAACGGGAACGCCAAGAGCTGTGGCCGCGTTAAAGAGGCGCGCGCCGTCGATATGTACTTTTATGCCATGCTTTTTCCCGACGGCATAAATCTCCTTCATAACCTCCAGAGGAATGACCCTGCCGTTGGCAAGAGCCTGTTCCATGCAGATCATGGTGGTATCGGGATAATGGACGTTTTTCCCCCTGATGGCCTTTTCTATCATTTGTGCATTTGGAACAGTGTTTTCAAACTGCAGGGTACACATATTGACGCCCGACAGCAGCGCAGTCGCCCCCGCCTCTGACGTGACGATATGGGCGTTGGCCGAAACGATTATCTCGTCTCCCCTCTTGGTCTGCCCCATAATAGCCAGCTGGTTTCCCATGGTTCCGGAAGACAAAAAAATCGCTTTTTCCTTGCCCAGCATACGGGCAGCAAGCTCTTCAAGGCGGTTTACGGTAGGATCGTCCCCATAAACGTCATCGCCTACATCGGCCATTGCCATTGCTTTGCGCATTTCCTCTGTTGGCACGGTAACTGTATCGCTTCTGAAATCGATATACTTCATTGCCATTTCCTCCGTTAATAAAAGTTTTAGAGAAACTACTGTGAAAACTATACCATACAGCAAGGCTTTTGTAAATCAAGCCTTGCCGCCAAGTTGTGCATTTCAAGGCAATTTTCTGCGACCAAAGCTGCACTGCATCCCTTCCTCCTTTTAAGGAGAACAACCGGTCAGGCCTAATGCTGTTTGACGGACAAGAGGCATTAAGAAGAAAGCTGCCATTTTGCCCCTCAAAGGGGGAAATTTAATCTTCTTTTTTTTAAAAACCTATGGTAAAATATTTAAAGTATCCTTATCCATGCAAACCTGAAGGATGGTATTATATGAATGAATTAGACCTGTTAAAACAGATAATAACCGGCTGTGATGAAGCCCTGAAGGAGGGCTTTACCAGAAGAATGAACGTCGCGCCTAACCTGGCAAAAAGCAAGCTGGAGCTGGGGATACCCCTCTATATCAAGCAGGATGAGGACGCTTACATCGCCTCAGCCACTGCCCACTTCACCCCCGACCTTATCCTCAAGGCCATCTCCTTGTGGAAATCTCTTACCCGAATGAGCCGCAACCAGCAATACCGGTATTTGCTCAAAAACCACGCCGATGTCATGCCCGCGCATGAAAGGCAGCTGACTTCCCCTTTGACAGACAGGGCATGGGTTGCAACAGAAGAGATTTGTGAGCAAACCGCCCTCCATCTCGGGCGTGCTGTTTCTTCCGTAAAAACTGCCCGTGAGGCTGTTGATATGCTTTTATCTTCCGCCGCTGACGCCGCTATTCTGGACTTCGAAACCATCGGCAGATCTGACGATGCCATGAGTTTGATATACGCAAAGGACATATATATCGATTCGATTTTTACGGACAGCCAAAACCGGCGCCTGGGCGTGCTTTCCCGCACGCTGCATCGCGCCCAGGACGACAATATAATGACACTGGCTTTTGCCGTTACAGCGGAATACGGCAGCCTTGTACAGGCGCTTGATATGCTGGCAGACGCCAAGCTGTCTATAGAAAATATGTACTTCCGCAGAGCGGTGAAGGACTCGGGCGACCCGGATAATCTCGTTTTTATAAACCTTTCCGGGGACTTTGACTCAATCGAGGTCAGAACGGCTCTTTTTCAAATGGAGACTGAGCTTGTGTTTTTCCGTGTCATGGGCTTTTGGAAGCAGCCGCTCTGAGCATAACTAAAAAAGTACGGCAGGATGCGACATACGCACCCTGCCGTTATATTTTTTCCGCCTTATCGGGACGTACAAAGGCGCCCCCCAGAATACTGGTCTTCATCCACTTATCAAGGGGAATGTCGATCATTTTACTTTGGTCGGCGATAAACAGCATGCGCGTTCCGCTGTCATATCCGGTTATGGTCACCCAATGCCAGCTCTCCAAAGTCTTCATACTCCCGTTTGAGAGGTTGAGAAATGCCACCGGGGCATCCTTCTGCAAGCCGCCTGTAATAAAATCCTCAACCCCTTTAAGGGCGGGTCTTTTACGCGCGATATTCGGCACCTTGATTGTTGACAGCTCCAGATGAAAGCCGTGGCTCTTGCCGTAAGCCGCAACCCCATCGGAAAATATCTCCGGCTTGTTTACCCCGCCTGTTCTCGGGGTGACAAAGGTGAACATCTCCTCCATCAAGGCCAAAAAGGCCTGCGTTTCACCCGACCCGGCATCACACAGGTCTGCCAGATGAGGCCTTGAGCGGGCAAAATACCACACTAAATTGGAGGCCGCCGTCGGTCCGCAGCCGGACATGCGCATGTATTTATCGCCGTACCACTGCTGAGATCCCCCCAACAGGCTTGCGTCAACCTTAAACGCGTCTGGATTTGACAAGGTGTACACCATATGCTTCCTCTTTACGCCGAAAGCGGCTATATTTTTGTGCCATAGGCATGCATCAGCAAAGGAGGCGTGCGCCGCCCTTGAATATTTCGGCAAGCCCGGATTTGCCTGAGCGCCCCAAATAAGAACCGTCCGGTAATGCGGCGCATTCTGCCCTCCGCATATTATTTTATCTCGCCCTTGACGAGCTTTGCAAAGCCATCAAAGCTCCAGTCGCTATTTCCGGATAAATCGACAGGCAGTTTTTTAAAAAAGCAGGAGGGTATCTCATTTGCCTTCAGACATTTTAGTATGCACAAATTACAGCCCTTGTCATGGTTGACAGGGTTAAAGGGACATGAGTGATCTGCACAGGTGCAAAAATCGGAAGAGCTCATCTAGTATCTCCTTTATAGGCGTATATATCAAGCATTATACGTCATTACGGTGCTATTTTCAATCCTGACACGGTTCCATACTGATAATCACAAGCTGTGGCGGGTTAAAAATGCGCGGGACACGTGTGCTTTCCCTTGCAAGTCCCCTGCTGACCACCATATTCGTTTTTTCCAAAGTATAAAGGCCGTTGGTATATTTAGGGAAAAAGCCCTGATTAGGTGCCAGCAGCCCGTTAGGCAGCAGAAAAGGCACCCGCCACTGCCCTCCGTGAGCGTGTCCGCAAACCACCAGATCAAACTCATACTCCCCATATTGCGCGATAAGTTCCGGCCTGTGTGACAAAAGCACTGTAAAGGTATTTTCATTTACAGCCTCGGCAGCTTTCTCCAGCTGATTCGCAAAGCGGCTGCGTCCGGCAGCCGGATCGTCTACCCCGCAAATCGTAAGCGTCTGCCCGTTTACAGTGATGCTTTGGCTGTTACCTTCAAGAACAGCAATGCCGAGAGCCGCAATGCGTTTCTTCAGCCCTTCAAAATCGCTGCCCCAAACCTCATGATTGCCGCTAACATAAAAACAGGTGTACTTTTCTGCGATGCCTCTCAAAAACTCCATTGCCGGCCCCTCAGGCAATTCATCATCCACAATATCCCCTGCGAGGAAAATAACCTCCGGTTTTATTTTGTCGATTGCTGTTAGAAGGGCAGCCTGGTCGCTCACATACCGGCAGCTATGCAGGTCTGTCACAAGCAGCGCTTTAACCCCGGCGGTCAGCTTAGGCGAATAAACTGTGTATTCGGCCACTGTAAGCCCGCTGTACATGGCTGCGGCGGCAATACATGCCAAGACGCATGCCGCAATGCACAGCTTTGGTGAAAGCCTTTTCTTCTTTACCTTTTCAACTGATATATCCGCCATTGCCATGCTCCTTTGCCTGAGATAATACAGCCATTTGACTGGAGATTGGCGCTGCATGTTCCCTTGCTCCGTTTACGCCAATTCACACCCGCCTGCCTCCTTTCAGGCGCAGCCCGGGCCCGCCGTCACGGCTATACAGATAAAATAGCGGCGGCAGCCCGAGCCAATAAAATGCCCAAGCTGCCGCCATCATCAAAATTGGTTAAATCAGTAAACGGCTTTATTTGATTTCAATTTGCTTTGAAATATTTGGTTTTGCCGCTTTGGGTACGCTGATTTTCAGAACACCATCCTCCAGCTGCGCCTCAACGCCGTCATCATTCGAAATGGAGATAAAAGCCAATGAGATATAAGCAACTAGAAAAAATAAGTATTACATACCAGTAACAACT
>JAVBSJ010000128.1:0-20526 GCA_031547105.1 Oscillospiraceae bacterium | reverse complement strand
TCGTCTCCGCGGGAAAACGCGTGGACGCCGTGGAGATTGGAAATGCGCCCCACTATTGTCGCCCCAACCTCCACCTGCACCGCCGTGCCGAAGTTATCTGTCTCCAAAACAGTGTATTCGCGGCAGTTTTCCTTATAGAAGTTATACCTCTCCAGCGCTATGGGCTGCACGGTGTAAAGCCTGCCGGGGATAAAGCGGTTTATGCCCTTGCTGCCGCTGTCAAAATAGCAGTAGCGGTGATAATCGTCCACCCAAAGGCGGAAAACAAGGCAGGTTCCCCCGGCGAACCGGGCTGCAAGCTCCTCATCCCTGAGCATGGATGCCACAGAATACCCGCCGCCCTTTATGTCGAAGCGCAGACCCTCCGTAATCGGATAGGCTGTCACATGGCTGTCGCAGGGGCTTATAAGATGTCCTGCCGTATAGTCGATAGGGCGTCTGTCTTTTTTAATTCTGCGTGTAAAAAAATCGTTGAAGGAGCGAAAGCTGCGGTTTTCATAATCGCTCATATCAATGCCGTTGTCACTGATAAAGCTTCTGATAAAAAACCTGGAGGGCCAGGACGACAGCACCCTGCCAATGAAGCGGGACAAGCCGGGTGCCGAAAGAAAGTGAAGAATCAGCCGCCCCCAAAAGCTACGGTACAAAAAGGCCATCTGCTTGGTAACAGCCCCCTTTTCGGCAGCGGGTCTAGCCATGGAATATTCCTCCCTTTAGCAGCCACAAAAGCTCCAGCAGGCCTACAACCAGCAAAACCAGGCTGCCCTTAAGGTCAAACTTTTTGACCTTGAAGTTTATGAGAAACGCCATGGCGACAGTTACCATGGTGCAGCCGTATGCAAGCGGCATATAACGGCTTCCGACATAAGGGATCAGCGTAAAAATAAAGGGGAAAATAAGGGCGGAGGTGGTGACGGGCAGGCCGTCATACTGCTCACGCTTGGAGGTTGTGGCATCCTGCCGCTCCTCCTCCATGACATTGAAAAAGGCCAAACGGATAAGCGCCGCAAGGGCATAGGATATAAGCACAATGATCTGATAGGGCTTGCGCAGCCCCACAGTGTAGCCGATAGCCGCCGGAAGCACGCCGAAGCATATAAGGTCGGCAAGGGAGTCTATCTGCACGCCGAAGCGCTTTTCCTGAAAGGTTCGTGTCCTGGTTTTGGCAATGGCACCGTCAAACATGTCGCACAGCCCGGAAAACATCAGGCACAATATCCCTAGCCGCGGATGACCTGCCGAAAGGCAGGAAATAATCCCGTATACACCGGAGGCGGCGCCAATATAGGTCAATATCACGGTGTAATTATAAAACCCCAGCATTAATATCCCTCATTTATTTTCATTTGATTTTCGACAAAATTATATCTTATATTATCATTTTTTTCCTGATTAAGCAACGTAGTTTTGCAACTTTACGCTTTGCAACCTTTTCGCGCAATTTGCTTTTGATGCGAAAAGACGGACCGCATATCTATTATATGCAGCCCGTCCGGTAAATCTGTTTGTGTATTTTTGCCTTATTTTTTAATTTCGGCCTGAAGCGCCGGATTGAGGTAAATATCCAGCGCGCCTGCCGCCATAGCCTTGACCGAAACAAGCAGCTTTTCGTAGGCCATAGGCGAGTTGACATGGGCAAGAAACGCCTCCTCATGGCAGCCGCTTTCATCCTCATTCCCTGCATACATGCTGACATACATTGTGGGGCAAACCCGGGAAACATTGCCCAAATCGGTGCTGCCGGAGGGCACTTTTTCCGCCACCTCAAAATCGGTCATGCCGATCTCGGTGAGATTTTTCGCCATATAGGGGATAAGCTCCTGACAGTTGCGCAGATCGTCAAAGGAGTTTTCAAAATACCGGTAGCTCATTTTGGCGCCGGTCATAAGCTCGGCCCCCTTGGCGCAGTTGATGACCTTTTGGGTCAGCCCGTTGAGGTAATCTCTGTCAGCTGCGCGGACAAAAAACTTGCACACGCAGTGGTTTGGCACGATGTTGGGCGCCACACCGCCCTCCGATATAATGCCGTGAATACGGGCATCGGGGGTGATATGCTGCCTCAGGGCGTTTATGCCCGAAAAGGTGAGATATGAGGCGTCAAGGGCGTTTACGCCCTTTTCCGGCGCTCCGGCAGCGTGGCTTGCAACCCCCTCAAAGGTAAACTCCAGCGAGTCAATGGCGAGACTGCGCCCGTTAAGCTCGGTCTTGCCCCCCGTCAGGTGCATTTGGAACACGGCGTCTATATCGCTGAAGCAGCCGGCGCTTACGAGGTCAACCTTGCCGCCCACCGTCTCCTCCGCAGGAGTGCCGATAAAGACGATAGTGCCGTCAAAATGCTCCTTCAGCCTGGAGAGGACTATACATGCCCCGAGGGTGCCCGCCCCTATCCAGTTGTGACCGCAGGCGTGGCCGTTCTCGTTTTTGTTGGGGCCGTAGCCGGGCAGGGCGTCATATTCGGCAAGAAAGGCGATTTTCGGATGGCCTGAGCCTAGCTCGCACCGGAATGCGGTCTCCACCCCTCCGTAGGGCATTTCAACCGAAAAGCCGTATTTTGCGATTTCCCGGGTCAGGTATGCCGCCGACTTATATTCCTCGCTGCCAAGCTCAGCCAGCTTAAAAACCTCATCGCAGGCGGCGTTAAAAACAGCGGCGTTTTCCTCGGCAATGGCGTAGGCCTTGCCCTTGATAGCATTAATATCCATTTATACCTCCTAGAATCCGATGGCGACGGCGCCGCACATAAACAGCACCTGGAAGATAAACATAATCCCGAACAGCGGCGCCACAAACTTAAACCACTTGTTGGCGGGGATACTCATAAGACCGGAAATAAGGAAGATGCCCGACGGCCAGAACATGTTGGAATAGCCATCGCCGAACTGGAAGGCCAGAATAGCCGTCTGGCGGGTGATGCCGATAAGGTCGGACAGGGGGGCGATAATGGGCATGACGGCGCTGGCCTGCCCTGAGCCGGAGCCGATAAAGCAGTTGATTATGTTCTGCACCACCAGCATTCCCACAGCGGAGACGTAATGGGACGCAGCGCCCAGCGTTTCGCCCATGGTTGCAAGAGGGGCGGACAGGCCGTAAATGACCGAGTCGATGATGTTGCCCTGGGTCATAACAACGACGATGGTGCGGGAAAGTCCGATGATAAGCGCGCCGAACATCATGTCCTTGGCGGCCCTGACGAAGGACTTGGCAATGTCATTTGCCCCCATGCCGCCGATAAAGCCGGCGACTATCATGGCGATGATAAACAGGGCGGACAGCTCGTCAATATACCAGCCCCACATGGTTGTGCCGTACACGATGAAGAAGATGACGACCAGGAACACAAGACCGCAGGCGATGTGCTTGCCGTTGGCTCTCGTCTCCTTAAGCTCCTCACGGCTTGCCATGGGAGGCAGGTCGAGGGGCGTGCCGTAGAGAATGGACTTGGTCGGGTCAAGGCGCACCTTTTTGGCGTAGCGCATTGTGTAGATAATGGCCACAAGCTCAAAGGTCAGCAGTATTATAATGCGGTAAGCCAAGCCGTAGGGGTATTCAACACCGGAAATACCCATTGCAACGCCGATGGTAAAGGGGTTGAGGGTCGCCGAAGCAAAGCCGGTGGCCACCCCTATGTAGACCATTGCGCCGCCGACAATTGCGTCATACCCCAGCGCGATGGCAAGGGAGACGAAAACCGGGATAAGGCCGTAGGTCTCCTCACTCATGCCCATTGTGGAGCCGAGAGCGCCGAAAAGCAGCATAACGATTGGGATAAGCCACTCGATCTTTGTATCAAACTTGCGGATTATTCCCCCCATCATGGCGTTGAAGGTGCCGTTTTCGATCAGCACGTTGACAAAGCCGTAGGCAAAGATAACGAAGAAGATAATGTCCGACACCTGCTGGAAGCCCTGCGCAACCGATGTGAAGATGCGGAAGGGTGAAACCGGCGTCTGCTCGATATAATGGAAGGAGCCGGGGACGACCACCGTCCTGCCTGTGTTGGGGTCGGTTCCCCTGTCAAAGGAGCCGGCGGGAATTACATAGGTCATAGCCACCACCAAAAGGATGATGCAGAAAACTATGACATAGTTGTGGGGCAGCGTAAAGCCCTTCTTTTGCTTGTTCATTTTTTCCTCCAAAAAAGTTATTTACCTTTTTCGTCCCGGAGGGTTTTTGTAAATACAAAAAGCCCATGCGTCAAGGATAACGCACGGACCTGTCAATCCATATAGTTATACCCTCAACACAATTACCCTGGGATAGCTCTCCTTTGCGGGGCGGTAATCTCCGCAAAGACAGTCTTATACCTGTTCGGCATAAGCCCAACCGCAGGTTTGAGCTGCGATTTCGGCGTCGGCCCCTTTCGCTGCGCTTCTTCGGCTTTCGGCCTACACGCAGGTACTGATGGATAACGCGCCTCTACCTCATTGTATTTGCTGAGGTATGGGGCAATATTATCACAGCATTCACAATTTGTCAACATTTGCACCGCAAGTTATATAAACAGCAAGGTTAAAAGCTTTTACCTTTGTATTTCCTCCGGCCGTTTTCGCCGGGGCTGCGGACGCGTGTCTCCATAAGGTGTTTGGGCTCCTCCGGGCAATCCCCCGAAAGCGCGGTCAGGGCGGGATTACGGGCGGGCAGCCGTGACAAATGGCGTTTTACTTTTCTATTATTGTATGCTATGATATAATGCAAGCCATTTTTATGGCGTTTTTATCGTGAAAGGCAGCAATAAAATGAAAAAAGATGTTATCATTTCAGTAAAGGGTCTGCAGAATATGGAAGACCCCGACGCTGAGGAAATAACCCTCGAAACCGAGGGCAGGTTTTACCGAAGAAACGGAAAGTACTTTATCAAATATGAGGAAAGCCCCCTAACAGGGCTGGACGGCACCTCAACCGTCGTCAGGGTGGAGCCGGAAAGCGTCACCGTCACCCGCACCGGCAAATACCCCTCCATGATGATGTTTGAGCAGGGCAAAAGACATATGAGCCTCTACTCCACCGACTTCGGCCCCCTTACGGTGGCCGTTTCCACGCGGAAAATTGACAGCAGCCTCACCGACGAGGGGGGCAGCATCGACGTGCTTTATGATGTTGAGGTGCAATACGCCCATGTGGGGGCAAACAACCTGAAAATCAATGTGCGCTCCAGCGCCCCAAGATAAGGAAAGGACGAAACCGAACATGAATTATGTTGAGCTTGCAAGGGGACAGGCCGCCCAGATAATCGCGGATGCCTACCGAAAGGCCTGCGAAAACGGCCTTTTGCCGCAGTGCGACCTGCCCGCCCCTATTATAGAAATACCCAAGGATCTGTCAAACGGGGATTACGCCTCCACCTTTGCCATGAGGAACTCCAAGGCCTTGGGCAAAGGCGCTCCCGCCGTGGCCCAGGCCATATGCGGCTGCGCTGAGCTTGAGGGCAGCTTTTTCAGCGAGGTAAGCGCCGCGTCCAACGGATTTATCAACCTCCGGCTGAGCCATTTGTGGTTTGAAAAGGCTCTGCTTGCCATCCACGAGGAGGGGGAGAATTACGGCCGCTCCACCCAGGAAAACCCCCTTAATATAATGGTTGAGTTTGTTTCGGCCAACCCAACCGGCCCCATGCACATGGGCAACGCCCGGGGCGGCGTGCTGGGCGATGCCCTGGCGGAGGTGCTTTCCCGCGTGGGGCACAGGGTTACAAGGGAGTTTTATGTCAATGACGCCGGCAACCAGATCGACAAGTTCGCCCGCTCTATTGAGGCGCGCTACTTTCAGCTTATAGACGGTGAGGACAGCCTTGTTTTTCCCGAGGATGGCTATCAGGGGGAGGATATAAAGGTTCTCGCCGCCCTCTACCGCGATATGCACGGAGATGCGCTGAAGAATGAGCCCGCCGAAAAACGGCTGGAAGCTCTGGGTGAGTTCGGCATATCTCAAAACCTGCCGAAAATGAAGCTTGAGCTTGAGCGGTACGGCATTGTATACGACAACTGGTTTTATGAAAGCAGCCTTTATTCCTCCGGCGCGGTGGAGCGCGCTATGGACGCCCTCGTCCAAAGCGGCCACACCTACGAAAGCGAAGGGGCCCTGTGGCTGAAAACCACCGACTTCGGCTGCGAAAAGGATGACGTTTTGCGCCGCGCAAACGGCTTTTACACATACTTTGCCGCCGACATCGCCTATCACAGCGAGAAGCTGGGCGCCCGCGGCTTTGACATTGCCATCGACGTATGGGGGGCCGATCACCACGGCCATGTGGCCCGCCTCAAGGCGGCGCTGGACGCCCTTGGGCTGGACGGCGCAAGGCGCCTTGAAATCGTGCTTATGCAGCTTGTCCGCCTGACCCGCAACGGGGAGGTTGTCCGCATGTCCAAGCGCACCGGCAAGGCAATCGCCCTCAACGACCTTCTGGATGAAATCTCGGTGGATGCCGCGCGCTATTTCTTCAGCTCCCGCGCTGCCGACACCCATTTGGAGTTTGACCTTGACCTTGCCGTCCGCCAAAACAGCGAGAATCCGGTTTACTACGTCCAGTACGCCCACGCACGCTGCAACAGCATCCTGAAAAATCTTTCTGCCGACGGAATCGAAACAAATCCGCAAAATGCCGGTCTAAATCTTTTAGTTGACCCTGCGGAGGCCGACCTGATACGTGAGCTTGCCCAGCTGCCGGAGGAAATCCGTCTGGCCGCCGACAGCCGCGACCCCTCCCGCCTGACAAAGTATGCCACACAGGTGGCGGCGGCTCTGCACCGCTTCTACACCGAATGCCGCATAAAGGAAGCGGAGGAGGAGCTTCGCACAGCCCGCATATATCTTATCAACTGCGTCGCCACGGTTGTGAAAAACACCCTGTCCGCCTTTGGGGTGACGGCGCCCGACCACATGTGAGAAAGGAAAATCAAATGAAAAAGAGTCTGCTGTCCCTTTTCTGCGCCTTTGCCGTTATGCTTTCTCTGGTGTCTCCAGCCGCCGCCCTAAACGGGCAGGAGCGGTATGACACCATGAACGCCGTTATCGAAATCATACGGCGTTACGGCCTTGAATCCTCTGCTGATGAGGATGTTCTTGCCGAAGCCCTCATCAAAATATTTGAGGAGGATCCGGAGATTTACGAGCTCGTTATGCAGACCATCCTTTCTTCTCAGGACAGCCATTCTGCCTTTATTCCCGCAGGGCAGTATGAGACTGCCTTCCCGGTGAATGAGGCCTATGTAGGCGTGGGGATAACCATTGAGCTGGTGGGCGAATACGTCAAAATTGCCGACATCAACCCCAACGGCCCCGCCGCCAAAACCTCCCTTCAGGTGGGTGACATCATCACCCATGTGGACATCACCCCAGTCTCGGGCAATATGGCGGTGGAAAACATATCCTCCCTGCTGCGGGGAAAGGTTGACACCACCGTTTCGGTCACCGTGCGCAGGGGGAATGCCTCTTACAGCTATACCGTCACGCGGGCGTACATAGGCATACCCAACTTTACCGCAGAGCAGCTTGAGGAAGGCATTTTTTACATGGACATCAACCGTTTTATGGGGGATGATACCTTTATTCAGTTTGTCTTCGCGCTGCAGGATCTTATAAGGAATAAAAACAAGGTGCTTATCCTCGACCTCCGCGGCAACCCGGGCGGAGAGCTGAATATGGCCTTTAATATGCTCAACCGCCTTATCCCCGACATCAAGAACTTCTTTGTGGTGGAAAGCCGCAGCACCGATGGCAAAAAGTATGAAATCATGACCTCCCACGGTATAGGCCCCCGCCTGAATAAAATCATCCTCCTGTGCGATGACGGCTCGGCCTCGGCCTCCGAGGTTATGACCTCCTCCCTTGTTGATCTGGGGTATGCCGAAGCGGTGGGGACGACCACCTACGGCAAGGCCAGAGGGCAGTCCCATCTGGTTATGGAGGATGGCAGCGCCGCCGTGCTTACCACCATCAGGCTCACCCCCCCTTCCGGCGCCGACTATGAGGAAATCGGCCTTAAGCCGGCACACGAGGTGAAGAACGCCTTTGTGCCGCACCCCGCTTCCCTGCTTGCCCCCCTTACCCAAACAGCGGCTTTCGGAGAGACCTCCGAAAGTGCGGCAGCCCTGTGCGCCGCCCTGGAAGCCCTTGGCTACCTGAGCAAGGCCGACAACAAGGGCGCCCTTGACGAGGCCGCCCTGGCCGCCCTAAACCGTCTGCGTCAGGACAAAGGCATGACCGCTGCAAGCGGGCTTGACCAAAGCTCTCTGACAGCTGTCAACAGCCTGATGGCCTCCACAAAGGGACAGACTGTGCTGGTTGATTATCAGCTGGAAAAGGCTTTGGAGCTGGCAAGAGTATACGCACAGCAGGAGCTGCAGTACACCGTGGATGAGCTTGGCAACTTTAAAAACAACCCCCTGCCCGAGGCTGAAGTAACCGTCCCTGTGAAAAACCCCCAGTGATAAAGGCATAAAACAAATCGGCTGCCGGCGTTAATGCCGCAGCCGATTTGACAAATAAAACATGCTGCCCGGTTTTGCCGGACGGTGACGGAGGAAGTAAATGAGCAGCCAACCCGATAATAATAAGAATACAGCCCCGGAAAACAACAAGACCGGCAGCTTTGTCAGCTTTATCCTGCTGGACAAGGCGGCCTTTGACCCTGCACTGCTTGCGCAAAACCTTCAGGAGGACTGGGGCATAACCGTAGCGCCTGAGGATATAAAGCCTGAACAGGGTATGCTGGTGACCGAAATAAACGGCATGATGGCTGCCTTCAGCCTTATGCCCGCCCCTGTGCCCGGCGACGAAATAATTTCAAACGCCCGAACCAACTTCCGCTGGCCGGAGGCCGTCACCGCTGCTGAAAGCCACAAGGCGCACATTATCGTCGCCCTAATCAGGGGTGACCGGCCGCTCACGGAAAGCGCCATGCTGTACGTCAAGCTGTGCTCCAGCTGCCTTAAGCAGCCGGGCGCCACGGGGATAAACACCCTGGGCAGTCTGTTGGAGCCGGGCTTTTACATCGATTCGGCTGAGGGCTTTTTGAACAGCGGCGAATTCCCGCTGATGAACCTTGTTTTCTTTGGCCTTTACTCAAATGATGAGGGGAAAACCTTCTGCGGCTACACCTACGGTCTGGAGGTTCTGGGCAAAAGGGATATGGAGGTTTTGGACAGCTCCCATAGCGCCCAGGAGGTCTTTGAGCTTATTTACAACATATCCTCTTATGTAATAGAAAGCGATGTCGTCCTTAACGACGGGGAGACTATAGGCTTTTCGGCAAAGCAGAAGCTGCCCATCACCCTGTCCGAGGGAATCGCTGTTCCGGGCGACACCCTCAAGATTGGTTTTTAGGGCTGCCCACAGGCATCCTTCTTAATGCACGGCACCCGCGGGATAATATCCCGCGGGTGCTTTTTCCTTTAGCCCTCCGCATCTTCTCTGGCTCGCGCCACCGTGCCGTGAGGGTGATTGGGGGGCGCATAGACAGCGTAAAGCTTAAGCGGCGCCCTGCCTGTGCTGCGCAGGTTGTGCCATGTCCCCCCGAAAACAAAGACCCGCAGGCAATGCCTGCGGGTCTGGTAACATAGCTGCTATTCAACCGAAATAATGTACGAATACACCGGCTGTCCGCCGTAAACCAGGTTGATTTCGGCGTTTTTCGCCTCTTTTTCAAAGACGCTGCGGACGTATTCGGCCTGATCCTCATCCGCCCCTTCACCGTAGATTATGGTGATAAAGGCCGTCTTTTTATCGCTGATTTCCTTGGCCAGCTTCTTGACCGCTTCATCAAAGCGCTTGTTGGTGGTGGTCAGCTTGCCGTCTATCATGGCGAGGTAGTCGCCCTGCTTGATGTTTTTGCCGTCAAAATCGCTGTCCCTGGCGGCATAGGTGATCTGCCCTGTTTTCACCCGGGCAAGCCCGCTTTTCATATTGGAGTCATTGATGGTGGCGTCCACATCGGGGTCGAAGGCAAGCATTGCCGAAAAGCCCTGGGGAATCGTCTTCGTCGGCAGGACGATGACCTGTTTTTCCGAAAGACCGGCGGCCTGCTCCCCCGCCATTATTATATTCTTGTTGTTGGGAAGCACAAAAACCACCTCAGCCGGTGTAGCGTCAACGGCGTTGAGAATATCCTCCGTTGAGGGATTCATGGTCTGACCGCCCTGCACCATGTTGTCGACGCCCAAGTCCTGGAATATAGAGCATATCCCCTCTCCGGCGGCGACGGCGACAAAGCCGTAGCGCTTTTCAGCCGGGGCAACAGTGCGGCTGCCCAGCGTCTCCTGCATGGTTTCCTGAAGAAGGCGCTCATGCTGTTCCTTCATATTTTCAATCTTGATGGCGGAAAGCTGACCGTACTTAAGCCCGCCTGCCAAAGCCTTGTCGGGGTCATCGGTGTGAACATGTATTTTGATTATCTCTTCGTCATCGACGACGACAACACTGTCACCGATGCTCTCCAGCAGCGCGCGGAGCTTATCGGGGCTGCGTGTCTTGTCTGTGCGCTCTGCAATAAACTCAGTGCAGTAGGCAAAGGTTATTTCCCCTGTGTCAAACTGGGAAAAATCGGCCATGGCAACAGAGCTTTTTACGTTGTCGGCCTTTTTGACAGCGGGAATAAAGGTATGCTGGCGCGCCTTGCCTGTAAGGGCGGCATACATGCCCTCCATCAGGATGACATACCCAAAGCCGCCTGCGTCAACCACACCGGCCTTTTTAAGGACGGGGTTTTGCTCAACCGTTTCGGCAAGGGCGGTTTTTGCCCTCTCAATAGCGGCAAGCAGCACCACCTCAGGATCCCTGTCCTTCTTTGCGGCCTTTACCGCCGCTTCGGCCGAAACCCTTGCAACGGTCAAAATAGTGCCCTCTGCCGGCTTAAGCACCGCTTTATAGGCAGCTGAAACCCCCTCGGTCAGCGCGTTGGCAAGGTTGCCCCCGTCGGCCTCCGAAAGGTCCTTCATCCCCTTGGAAAAGCCCCTGAAAAGAAGCGACGTGATAACGCCCGAGTTTCCCCGCGCCCCGCGCAAAAGGGCGGAGGAGGTGACCTCAAGCGCCTTGCCCAGGGTGGGTGAGGAAAGCTTCGCCAGCTCCCGGGCGCCCGCACCAAGGGTCAGCGCCATATTTATGCCGGTATCGCCGTCAGGCACAGGGAAGACGTTGAGATCGTTTATCTCTTCCTTATGCGCCTCTACAGCGGCTGCGCCCTCAATCAGCATATTTTTATAAA
Source organism: Oscillospiraceae bacterium (assembly GCA_031547105.1). GTDB lineage: Bacteria > Bacillota > Clostridia > Oscillospirales > Butyricicoccaceae > JAVBSJ01. Next base: position 9,332 of record JAVBSJ010000128.1, on the reverse strand, counting down.
CTTCGCCGTCAATTAACTTTGCCAAGACAACTGCCTCCATTCAAGCGGGCTTGCTTAAGCCTTTACGGCGTCAACGCATATCGCAATGCCCGACACCGCCAGCCCGGTCTGGTTTTCAACATTATATTTTACTTCGTTTATTATCGAACCGCAGGCAGCGGGGATGTTTATCCCGCCGTCCACAGCTATATGAAGTTCTATAGCAACACTGCCCTTTTCATCGGTGGTGACAAAAACGCCCTTGGTCATCATCTCCCGCTTAAGCAGGCGGACGATGCCGTCCTTAACCGATGTTTCCGTCATGCCCTTTACGCCAAAGCAGGAGGTCGCGGCGTTGCCCGCCACAGCCGCAATGACGTGGTTGGAGATTGAAATGCTCCCGTTCGCGTTAGTAATTCGCACAGCGTCATCCTCCTTGTGCAGGGCGGCTTTTTAGGCGCCCCTTATGGGTAAACAAAGGGATGCTATGACTTTACGCACAACATCATAGCATACTTTTTCCCGAATTGCACTAATAAATTTTGATTGCCTAATTAATTTATGTTAAAAACATAAGATTATCAGCGCTTCAGCATTATCATGCCGGCGTGAACCCCTCTTTCCTCACCGTTTTTCCGGTGAGACCAGAACAAATCCTCCCCCTCGCAGCAGGGGCATATGTTGGAAATATCCACATTGTGTGGCATCAGCCCCAGCCTCATAAATGAGGAATATGTCAGCATCTTAAGATCTATGTGCCATTTTTCCCCTTGCCGGTAGAAATAATCGGGAATTTGCTCCTGATATATCTCAAACAGCATTTCCTTTACGTCGGAATCGGTTTCAAAGCACTGGCGGCAGATGGAAGGACCCACAACAGCAAACAGGTTTTTCGGCTGTGTGCCGTATTCCTGTCCCATGCGCTCCACCGTTTTGGCGACTATCTGATTGGCGACGCCGCGCCAGCCCGCGTGGACAACGGCAATAGCCTTGTTTTTATCATCATAGAGTATAACCAGCTGGCAATCGGCATAAAAGCCGGCAAGAACCACACCGGGGATGTCGGTCATAACGGCGTCGCAGCCGGCCCCTTCCCCAACCTGGCGGAATCCGCCCGCCTTTTCACGCACGACTTCAATATTGTCGGTATGCTTTTGACATGTGCGCACGACGTAATCAAGGCTGCCCTCCACCGCGCCGGCGCCGATGGCAAAATTGCGCAGCACATTTTCCCGCGTATCGCTGCCGTTAAACCGGAAATTAAGGCTGCTGTACACACCCTCCGACACGCCCCCCCTGCGGGTGAAAAAAGCATGGCGCACGGCCGGTGACATGATCAACTGATTGGACTGAAACTATACTAGCTCTCCGTCCTTTTTTTTAATAAGCTCAGGCATTGTTGCTCCTTTTCCGCGTTGCTTCGCCCCGTCCGCGCGGGGCCTTATCTGTAGTCCACCATCTGACAATGGGTGCATCTGCCCTTTTCGTCGAGGGTAAAAAGCGCCCCCTGAATCCGGCAGTCCGTGTCTGCGTATTCGAACTTCACTCCCGGGTGTCCCAGGAAAAAAGCTATTGACTGCTCCGCCTTGACGCCCAAAACCGATTGCTGTCCCCCGGTCATGCCCACATCGGTTATATATCCGCACCCTTTTGGCATAATATGCAGATCGGCGGTGGGCACATGGGTATGAGTGCCGAAGACCACCGAGCAGCGGCCGTCAAGATAATACCCCAGCGCCTTCTTTTCGGAGGTGGCTTCGGCATGGAAATCGACGATATATATGTCAGCCTCTTTTCTGGATATGATACGGTCAGCCGCCTCAAAGGGACTGTCATAAAAGGGGGACATGTTCACCCTGCCAAGCAGGTTGATAACGCATACCCTTTTCCCGAGGCATTCTATAACGGTATATCCCTGCCCCGGGGTTGGGGCGGGCATATTTGCCGGTCTTATTATATATCTGCTCTCGTCAAGATAGTCGTAGATTTTTTTCGCGTTCAGCCCGTGATTGCCGAGGGTGATGACGTCGCCCCCCGACATAAAAAGCTCCTCAGCTATTTCCGGGGTGATTCCCTTACCTACGTCGGTGGTGTTTTCGCCGTTTAAAATAACCAGGTCAGCCCCCAGCTCCTTGCGTAGCCTGCCGAGCCGCGTTCTTATTATCTGCCGCCCGGGGAAGGAACAAACATCTCCGATGGCTAATATTTTCACACTTTCCCCTCCTTGCGGTTGACAAAGGCCGCCTCTTTCGTTATTATTATTAGTGCGCCACGCCTCCATAGTTAAATGGATATAACAAGCCCCTCCTAAGGGCTAGTTGTAGGTTCGATTCCTACTGGGGGTGCCAGACATCCGGGTTTAAGACCCGGATGTTTTTTGTTGCCCAAAATAACAGATTTATTATACATCACCATGGCCCCCGTGCCAACGTTTTTTTATCGGTTTTTGGCTCCTGAGGGTAAAGTTCATCTTCCTTTTATTGTGCCTGCGGCTGAAAAGAAGGGCTGCAATAAGCCTGTTACACCGCTGTGCCGGCCTGCTTTGTCGGGCGCTGCCGCCCTGTGTCGAAAAATTACTCCCCGGCAAGGGTTGACAGGGGTGTGGCAGTGTGGTATTCTAATTAGGCACTAAAGCGAATATCGCGGAGTGGAGCAGTCCGGTAGCTCGTCGGGCTCATAACCCGAAGGCCAGAGGTTCAAATCCTCTCTCCGCAACCAACAACCCCTGAAACCATATGGTTTCAGGGGTTTTCTTATTCTCGCATATCGGGATTTTGCGCATTTACAAATCAAGCGGGCCGGATTTCTCCAAGTCCCCCTTCGCTGAATACGACTCCTCTGTTGCTTGCCACTCATTCCCGGGGGGCATCTCTGCTGCGCCAACTTCCACCAGCTCTCTGCGTCCGTATAAAACCAGCCCGCCTATCATCATCAGAACTCCTGTAATGATAAGCAGTATTTCTATTTGCACGGTGTCCCCAAGAGGGCCGAAAATCGCTATGCCGAGGGGCATCCCCAGCCCGTTGACCACCATAACGGCGCTGAACACCCTCCCCATAAGATGAAGGGGGATCTTTGTCTGCATAAGCGTCATGCTGGGTGTATTATAAAGCGGCATTGTGCAGCCGCAAAACACCATAACTCCCAGGTATGCCCAGAAGTTGGATATAACCCCAAACAGCGCCGTGGCCGCGCCGAACAGCACCCAGGACAGCACCATTGTGTGCACCTTATTCTTAAACCCGCCCCAAACCGAAATAAAAATGCCGCCTGCCGCCATTCCAACGGCAAAGGTGATTTCAATTGCTGTCAGCCGCCAGACGTCATCACCGAAGGTGCGCGTCACCTGAAGGGGTGTCAGCATGGCGGCGGGCGATGCCAGAATGCAAAACAGCGCCGTGGCGACAAACATGGTTTTCAGCCAGCTTTGGCTGCGGATATAGCGCAGACCCTCCCTTATTTCATGGTAGTAGGCTTTTGCGCCCCCCTGGTTTTCCCGACGGAGGGGTACGGCCGAAACCTTTACGCAGAAAAACACCACGGCTATACCTATCAGCGCCGTGACCACATCAATAAAAAATATGACCTCGATAGGCAAAAATGTCAGCAGCGCCCCCGCGGCCATAGGCGCGGCAAACATTGTAAGGGACTGCGCCGTGCTTTGGATGCCGTTAAACCGCGTCAGATGCTCTTCCGGCACGATTTGCGGGATAAGGGCGCTGACGGCAGGCTGCTGTACACCCTGCCCGGCGCTTCGAACCATCACCGCGGCAAACAAAAGCCATATGCTTCTATTCCCTGAAATATATAAAACAGCAACGGCTAAGGTGACCAGGGCTATTGCGCCATCGGAGATATTCACCAGGTATTTTCGGTTATATCTATCCGCCCAGACGCCGGCGAAGGGCGAAACAAAAACCATCGGCAGCATTGCGGCGCACGTAAACAGGGCGATCAGCCCGCCCGATTGCTGCTCCAGCGTGATGCTCCAGGTGATGGCGTGGGAAACCAGCATAGAGCCGAACATGGACAGAAACTGGCCGGCAATAAAAAATCCCGCGTTTCTCTTCCAGTTGGGCGGATGTGGCTCGTTTGGCATGACAGCTTCTTTCCTTCCTTTTGGGGAGGCACGGCATAGCGTGCCTGTACCCATGCTTTGGGGCGTTTACTTGGCGTAGGATAACTGCCAAATTATGCCGTATTTATCCTGCACCATGCCGTAAAGCTCGCTCCAGAAGGTCTTGTCCAGATCCATCAGCACCTCTCCGCCATGGGCAAGCTGGGCAAAAATGCGCAGGATTTCCTCCCTGTCGTCCGTGCCCAGGGTGGGGCTGATGTTATCCCCTTTTGTCAGCGGCATGCTTGAGGGCACATCGCAAAACATAATATTGCAGCCGAAAATAGGTATATTGCTGTACAGAACATGCTCCCTGTCCTCATCGGCAACGGGATATTCAGGGTCGGGCGGCATTTGCCCGTAGGTCATCAGTCCCTGCACTTCAGAGCGGAACACCTGCGCGTAGAAGTCCACCGCCTCGCGGCAATTGCCGTCGAAATTGATAAAAAGCGAAAAAGTCTTACTCATAATACGCACTCCTCAAAATCTTATTCATTTATCTGTTTTCTTTTGCTGTTTTAAGTCTTTTGGCGCCGGCAAAAATAAACGCCGCACTGACAGCCGCCCCAACAAACGGAAGCCAGGGCAGCTCTGCAAACTCACCGTCAAGCAGCAGCGCAGCTGAGAGCAGTATCCCCCCTGCCCCCATGCAAAGCAGGATGACAGGGAGAAGAAAAGGCTTTCTTATCACGCCCCCGTTATACAGCCCCCACATGACCAGCAGAAACCCGGTCACGAGGCCGATGGCGCTCAGCCCCGGGGAATCGTCTGCGTCGCCCAGGGTAAAAAGCAAAATGGCAACCGCTGCTCCGAACAGTACGGGAAGCACCGCCGCCGGTCTGAAGCTTTTTTTCATTATGTCACCCTCCCCGGTTAAAAAATCACAGCCATTTGTTTTTCTTAAGCCGCCAGTAAATAATGCCGGAAACGGCGGCCATCAATGCCAGCGCCGCCGGATAGCCAAGGGGGTGGTTAAGCTCCGGCATAAAGTCAAAGTTCATGCCGTAAATCCCCGTTATAACGGTTAGAGGTCCGAAAAAGACAGTTAAAATCGTCAGCTTGTTTACAATGTCGTTTGTTTTCATGGTCAGCCTGCTGTCGTATGAAATTAGCAGCTGGTTACAAAGCTCGCTGATATTCGCCGCAAAATCATAGAGCTTTCTAAGCCTCGTATCAATGTTGTTATAATAGCGGCGGTGATCCTTGTGAATGAGGCCGTTTGGGTCTACAAGCATTTGCGCCCCCAGATAGGAGGAGGAACGCAGCTGCTTTTTGATGATATAAGCCGTGTGCCGGTAGCCGGCCAGGGCTTTAAACTGACCCTTCTCCACGCGGCCTATAATTTGCTCCTGCAGCTGTATCACATCATCCTCAAACCCCTCCAGCATATCGGAAAGCTCCGAAAGGATGATGTTAAAGAGCTGGTAAACCACCATGCCGGTCCAGGCGCTGTGAGGCTTAAGCTCCGTGACGGCCTTTATCATTTTGCTTTCCAGCCCGGCCAATCTTTCATAGGGCGAATCGGGGATGACCAGCACGACATAATCCGCCGAGACGTATATATTGATCTCCGACAGCTTGACCTTATGCTGCTGCAGCTCTATATACACAAGACTGATGAAGTCGTACCCGTCAAAGCTGGCAAAGCGCACGCTTTCGTCCAGGTCGGTGCACTCCAAAATTGTGCTTCCGTCAAAATGAAACGCCGCCTGAATTGCCGGAATATCCGACACGGGGCACAGCACAAAAAGGTTTTTCAGCCCCCCCTGCTCTGCGGGAAGGGCGTCCAGCATGGCTTTATTTAAAATATCGCAAACTATCATGGTTTTCTCCTTTGGGCTGAGATAGGAAATTAAATGCCTTTCCGCCACTCCATTTTAGCATAGGATGCGCCGGTTGGCTATGAGACTATGGGAAAAAGCAAATATAAACCCATCCGTGGGAGGGTAAATCAAGAAGATACTGCACATAATCCGCCCGGCTTAATCATATATGCCTCATCCTCCGCTGCAGGGGTTGTGTCTCTCGGCTGCGCGCGGTCTCCCTTCATAAAGGCGAGACGGTGACAGGTACGGCTGTCCCGCTGCTGGGGCGCTTTCCGCAATAACGGCAGGGCGCCTTGGGCTCCCTGCCGTTATTTTGCCAAACATTAGCCGCCAGCATGTAAAGCGGCGGGCAGCCGCCCCTGTAAGTACGCCGGTCTTATTCCATATCCTCAAAGGCCAGCTTGCCGAAGCTGCCCATATCCTCAACAAACCGCTTGATTATATTCAGTGAAGCGATACAGTCGTTCAGGTCAAGCACCTCAACCGGGGAGTGGGAGTATCTGCGGGGAATTGTAAGGGCAGCGGAAAGTATGCCGCCCCCCTCAAGGTGCATGGCAGCTGCATCGGTATTCCCGCCGGGGAAAAGCGCCAGCTGATACGGCTCACCCGAACGGTCACAGACCTCTGTCATTACCTTCTTCATTATGGGGTTCAAAAGGAAGGAACGGCTCATCAGCTGAACCAGAGGCCCTTTCCCTATGGCAACCGGAAGCTCCTTGACAAAGTTGACATCCGGGGTGTCGCCGGAGGGCACAGTGTCCAGGGCAATGGCAAAATCAGGCTTGATATTGCCGGAGGCCACCTGGGCTCCCCGCAGGCCAACCTCCTCCTGCACCGTGAAAACAGCGTAAAGGGTTCCCGCAAAGGTCTGCCCCTGCAGCTCACGCAGCAGCTGAATAAGAACGGCGCAGCCGGCCCGGTCATCCAGCGCCTTGCTGCAGATGAGGTCGGTGTTGGTAAACTCGTTATAATACGGCCACTGGCAGATCTGGTCACCCGGCTTGATGCCCAGCTTGGCCACTTCCTCGCTGCTGTTGCATCCCACATCGATATAAAGGTCACTGTGGGGCTTGACCTCGGTTTTCTCCTTAGGGGTCATAAAATGGCCGGCCTTGACGCCCACAACGCCGAAATGCCCGTTGACCGAAACCTGCCGTCCCAAAAGCAGGGCGTCTCCTGTGCCGCCGATTTTTTCGAACCGTATCCAGCCGTTTTGATCGATGCTTTTAACGGCGGCGCCGATTTCATCGGTATGGGCGGTAACCATTACAGCGGGTCCCGGCCTTCCGCCCTTTTTCACCGCGATGATATTGCCGAAGCAGTCGACACTGACTTCATCAGCCAGGGGGCGAAGATAGGGCAAAAGGGCGCGAACCACCTTTTGCTCCTGCCCAGATATGCCGTCGATAGCCGCCAGCTCCTTGATTAGCGCGCGCAAATCCTCTTTCATAACACGTACTCCTTCTTCCCTAATAATAGCTCAATTTCACGATCCAACGCATAATACAGCTATTATACGATATGCCGGCAAAGAAAACCAGCGTGTAGGCTATAATAATTTGCGCTCGCTGTTTGCACAGGCCGTATGCTTCATCGTCCCCTATTCCCAGAAAAGGGGGATGGTATATTTATATACGCTTGCTTGTGCTGCGCTTACTTCCTGCCCATATGTATGGAAAAGCCAAAGCCCGCGCCGCATAGTCCACCCACAATATGCCCCATCTGACTGATGTTGTCACGGACGGCAAGCCCCTGGACAACCTCGTTACCGATGTACAGAACGGCCACCAGCAGCACGGTGAGGGGGATATACCCCTGCTTGATATTGACAAATGAGGCGAGCAGTATCAGCATGAACACGATCCCCGACGCCCCGATAAGGGCAACATGGCGGAAGAATATCACATTGACAAGCCCTGTAATAACCGCCGTTACCGCAATCATCCCCAGCAGCCGCGTGCCGCCGTACTTCTCCTCCACCATAGGGCCCACCGCCAGAATCATCATAAAATTGCCCGCAAAATGCGCAAGGCTCGAGTGAGCCAGCACATGTGTAAGCATCCTGACATACATAAGAGGGTCGGCCCACGAGGTATAGCGAACGGCCAAAAACCGGTTGACAGCGCCGCCCGTTATGCCGTTGAGCAGCAGCAGAAGTGCGGAAACACAGGTCATGCCCAAAATAACGGGGGAGTTAAAATCCAGCCTTATCCTTAATTTGTGCGTTTTGCTTGATTCATCATTTTTCGTAACAGACATAATGTACACTCCTTGTAGTGATGGAAATATTATATTACAGCTTTTGCATAAAAGCTATATGCCGAAGCCGCCGCGAAGCTTTTAGCACCTCCGGCACCCCTCCGCATACCCAAAGCTGTCTGTCTAAAGCCGTCCTATACTGACGCTGTACGCAAGCTGGCAGCCGAGGGAGGTGACGTATTGGGTGCTTTTTGTGCTTCGGAAGGCCGCATCAGTGCCCTGCGGAAATAGCCCTGCGGCTAAATCGCTTTTAACTCTCTGCTCCGCCTTGCCCTTGGCATACCTGTAAACCTTAAATCTTTATGGAAAAATTACCAAAAATCAGCATAAAAATTTTGTGCACTATTGTTTCACCGCGGTAAAACTGTGAATCATAATATTACCGTTTCGTAACCGTTCTGCTGTAAGATTGTTTTAAAGAAGTGCACAGGAAGCTTTTTCCCGAAAGCGGGAAGCGGTAAGCCTTTCAATCCCGGCACCCCGGGATGAAGCCTCCAGGGCAGAACAGACAGGATATAGTGCGCAGCCATAGCGGCGCAGCCGTTCGTTTTTCTTCAGTACGTTTTCTGATATTTATTTTGTAATTTGTGGTGAGGAGTGACAAATCCATGAAAAGTAAGCTGTTAAAGCGCACCCTGTCCGTATTGCTGGCAGTTACATTAGTGCTGGGCAATTTATCCCCTGTTTTAGCCAAAAGCGACTCTGTGCATATGAAATCGGCTAGCAACCTGCTCTTTGTGTTCTATTTTGAGAGAATGGTTGACGATGAACCTGTAGAATACACACTGACAATCGGCGCGACACATGACGGCAGCACATACCAAGGCGGCCAGTTTGTGCGTGACCGCTGCTATGACCAGGAAGTAGACGGCACTCCCGTCGCCATACAGACTGGCGACCTGCTGAAATACTGCGAGGTTTATGACTGCTCTGACGGTGAAGACTTCCTCGGCACTGTAGGCATAGCAGACATGGGGCATCGCAAAAGCCCCGCCGATGCCATCGAGTTTGAAAAAACCACCTTTGGCGGCGGAGACAATCCCGCCGGCTATGTCAACTCCAACGACGGCAATATGAACTTCTGGTACAACTTCCTTCCCGAGCAGGAGCATGAATATACCGGAGAAATCCGGCTCACCAAGACTGTTTCG
>JAVBSJ010000086.1:0-4838 GCA_031547105.1 Oscillospiraceae bacterium | reverse complement strand
ATATATTCTCCAACTACACCAAGTGCGATTACACAATTATTGACGGCGTGGTTTACAAAAACAACTAAAACAGCATATTGTAAAGCGGCAGCCCGGTTAAATGTAACCGGGCTGTTGTTGTTTGAGGGGGTCGCATATGATACAATCCCCTCAAAGCAGGTGATAAAAATGGCGCGAAGGCTTTTTTGTGAATACGGCCCCGCCGCATATTTCCTCTCGCGGCAAAAGGGGATAGCACTGCGTAAAATTACAGACTCATTATCGGGGGAGCGGTTTGCCGGGAAAACCGCCCCGCCGCTGCCCCATGCCGTTTACCGGCACAAGTCCCTCATCAGGCGGCAGCTTGGCAATGTGGATATGGTGCTGCAGGAAAACAAGGCAACAAACCTCGCCCTTGCCTGCCGCCATATAAACGGGGTGCTGATAAAGCCGGGGGAAACCTTTTCTTTCTGGCACCTGGTGGGCAACTGCACCGTGAGAAAGGGGTACAAGGAGGGGCTGACCCTGTCAGGCGGCAGCGCCGCAAGCGGCATAGGGGGCGGTATGTGCCAGTTTACAAACCTTATACATTGGCTGGCGCTCCATTCCCCCCTTACGATAACCGAGCACCATCACCATGACGCCTATGACCTGTTCCCCGATTTCGGCAGGCAGGTGCCCTTCGGCTGCGGCACGTCCATACTCTATAATTATCTGGACTACCGTCTGAAAAACAATACGCCGTATACCTTTCAGCTGGAGGTATCGACCGATGAAAAATATTTGGCGGGGGCACTTTTATGCGGCAGTGAGCTGCCCTTTGCCTATCATATATCGGAGGAGGACAGCCATTTCCAGCGCAGGGGCGAGGACATTTTCCGCCTGAATAAGGTGTATCTCATCGCTGTTGATAAAAGAAGCGGCGATGTTGTTGAAAGGAAGCTTATAAGACAGTCGGACGCCAAGGTCATGTATGACCACAGCTTTGTGCCGGAGGGAAAAATAGTCCGGCGGTAAGGCTGGACAGGGGTGATTTGTGCGCTTAGCGGTGAAGGGATATTTGGGTTTTACAAAGGAGGGACGAAAATGAAACGCCTGAAGCATCTTGCCTTTGGGATATATCTGCTCCCCTTCAGTTTTCTGGCCGCCTATCTTCATACAGAACGGGGAACGGCACTTGGATATGCTATGGCAGTGGCAGCGCCGCTGATTCCGCTGCTGGTTGTCAAAAACAGGTGGATGATGACTCTGCTCATTGGGGATACTGTTTCTCTTTTGACGTCGTGGCTGTGCCTTTCGGCCTGTTCGGTTCTCAAAGTCAGTGAATGGGGCTTGCAAACCAAACCGCTCACAGTGCCTGCGTTTTTGGCCTTTTCCGCGGTGTGTGTCTTTGCTCTGCAGTTTATCCTTGTATCGCTGTACAGGCTCTGGAAAATAGTATTCAGGTAAAAGAAGCGCCTGCGACCTTAAGGCCGCAGGCGTGATTGATTTTAAGGCTAAAATATTCCCAAATGCTCAAACAGTATTTTGCTGCCGATAAGTATCAGCACCGCGCCGCCGCAAAGCTCGGCGTTAAAGCCCTTTATTTTCCCAAGCTTGCCCCCCAGATACATCCCTATGCAGGATATAACAAAGGTGGTGCAGCCGATAAACAATACCGCAGGGATAATGGACACCTTGAGAAAGGCAAAGGTTATGCCTACAGCCAGCGCGTCTATGGAGGTGGCGACTGCCATTACCAGCATGGTTTTGGCGTCCATTGAGCTGCTTGCGTCCCCATCAGCCTCCTCCGAAAAAGCCCCTCTTATCATGTTGGCACCCAATATGCACAGCAGGCCGAAGGCGATCCAGTGGTCAAAGGAGACGATGTATTTACTGAAGCTGGAGCCCAGCAGGTAGCCGATAAGGGGCATCATCGCCTGAAACAGGCCAAAGTAGCTGCCGGCAATGACCATGTCAAGAGAAGAAACCCTTTTGCGGGCGACACCCTTGCACATGGCAACGGCGAAAGCGTCCATGGACAGACCGACGGCAATTGCAGCAAGCTCAAAAAAGCCCAATATCTCACAACCCTTCAACAAATCTGGCGGCGGTATCAACAAAAGCGTGTTTTATTAGAATATCATATTGAGGCTGAAAGGTCAACCGCTCAGCGGGCCGCCTGCGCTTGACCGCGCAAAGGAGCAGCCTTTCCGTCATACAGGCCACCCGGAAGCCGGCATAATATTGCATGCCGTAGCGCCCGGCAAAATAGCAATTTGCACAAGGGGATATGGCGTGTTTTTATCTTGTTATTGGACAAAGGAAGTAATATAATCAAAGCATATTTTTTTTGGCAGAGTAGGCAAATGTGTGTTCAGTGCCGCAGGAACGGGGAGTTGTCCTGCGGACGAATAGCTTTAAGGGCTGACAGTACATTCGCCGCATCCCGCTGCCGCACCCAAGGGGAAACAGCCTCCTTTGATGCGGCATTGCCGTATTATAAGGAGGTATTTTTATGTTATTTGCTGTGCCCTTTTCTAAGGAATACTGGAGGCAGGCCTTTAAGGCCGTCAAGGACATCAGGGTTTTGACCGTGTGCGCAATGTGTATGGCGCTTTCGCTGCTTTTGGGGCGCTTTCGCATCCCTGTGGGGGAAAATCTGAAAATCGGCTTCACGTTTTTGGCTACCGCCACCGCGGGGATAATCGCCGGGCCGGTCATGGCGCTGATCTACGGCGCGGCGGTGGACATTATTGATTTTTTCCTCAACAATTCCGGCGGCTACCCCTTCTTTTTCGGGTACACCCTGTCTGCCATGCTGGGGGCGCTGGTTTACGCCCTGTTCTTTTACCGCGCCAGAATAACTCTGCTTCGCCTTGCGCTTTGCCGCATCATTATCAACTACGGCGTCAATGTCGCCCTAGGCTCGGTTTGGAGCGCCATGATGTACTCAAAGGGCTATATGTATTATTTTTACTCCAGTCTTATCAAAAATACCGCCATGCTGCCAATAGAGGTGCTGATGATGTATCTGTTTTTCACCCTGCTGCTGCCTGCTATGGCAAGCGCCCGCTTGATTCCGAGAGAGCAGAAGCAAAGAATAAAGCTTTTCTAGCAGGTAAAGCCCGGGGAAACCCGGGCTTTTTCAGCTCAAGGGGCAGCTTCGCTTCCGCTTTTGGCGGCGCTGCTCCGCCAAAGTTGAAATTCCCTTCCCAATAATGCTATAATAATAAATATACGCCGCTTCGTCTGATTTGACTGTACCTGCGGCAGGGTGGTTGAGGTGTGCGGAGGCATTGATTTGAAAGGGGAAAGACAGATATGAACAGAAACGGATATTTGCGGGAGCAGGCCAAGAGCGCAGTGGCGTATAACCGGCCGACCATCTATTATATCGCTTTTATCGTGCTGGCGGTAAGCGCCTGCGTCAGCTTCATCACAAACCGGCTTACCGATACCGAAACACTTGACAGCTTATACGGATATGCCCAGATAACCGCAGGCAAAAGCATGGGCATTTCGTTTTTCACAAGCTTTGTTACGGCTATCGTCGGCTTTGGCTTTGCCGTGTACTGCCTTAAGGTGTTCAGGGGGCAGGAGGCATCCTTCAGCGACCTGGGGGCGGGCTTCTCCTGCGTCGGCAAGCTGTTGTGGCTCAATGTTTTGGAGGCGCTGGCCGTTTTCGGTGTCGCCCTGGCTGGGGTGCTTGCAATGATCTTCCTCGGCTTTGCTCCGATTCTTGTACTTCTCATATATATTGCTTTGATGTGGGCGGTTATATATCTGCTGATAGCCTACTCCCAGACGTCATATATTTTGTATGAATACCCGGAGCTGTCAGCAAGGGAAATCATATCGGAAAGCATGTATATGATGAAGGGGCGCAAGCTGGAATACATAGGGCTTGTATTTTCCTTCTGGCTTTACTGGCTGCTGCCCATCCTGGGCGCTGTTGTTGCCCAATGGCTGTTCCCCATGTTTGCGGGAATTATATCCTCCATGCTTTCGCTTTATATGTATCCCCTGTTCAATGTGGCGCTTGCAGGGTATTATGAGGGAATTGCCCATCCGGGCACAGGCACAGCCGCGTGATTGGGGTTTAGCGGCAGGGCACAACGATAAAACAGCGTATGTATTGTTGCTTTGACCATCTGAGGAGGGACCGCTATGAGAGATATTCCTTATATTAAGGAGCAGGCCAAAACAGCCCTTTCTTACAACAGCCCCGGGGCATACTATGCTGCGGGTGCGGTGCTGCTGCTTTCCGCCTGCATTTCACTTATTACATCTGCGTTGATACCGCAGGCTGCGCTGGCAATAGAAAAGTACCAGAGCGACCCGGGGGCGTTTTTCACCGATATGGCTATCAGGTATCCCCGCGGCATTGTTATTTCCTTTATAACCGTGATAGTCAGCTATGGCTTTGCGGTATACTGCCTTAAGCTTTACCGCAATCAAAACCCTGAGTTTAGTGACTTGGGCAGCGGTTTTTCGTGTATATTTAAGCTTGCCTTACTGCAAATAGCTGTGGGGGTTATCAGCAATGCCGTCGCACTCCCCTTTTTGGCGGCGGCGATGCTGGGTGTTACCCGGGGCATGAGCGCAAACGGCGTTATGCTGTTTTCGGTTGGCGTTTTGGCTGGTGTGGTGGTCAGCACATATCTCACACTCGGCCTTTCCCAGCTCTATTATTTGCTTTATGATAATCCCGGCATGCCGGTGCTTGCGTTGATTCGCCAGTCTTTTCGCCTGATGAAGGGCTGCCGCTGGCAGCTTTTCGGGCTGAGATTTTCCTTCTTTGGCTACTACTTGCTGGCGGCTGTTCTGCAAATGCTTCTGGCAAGCGCCGCTTACCCTGTCACCGTGCTGGCCTCAAG
>JAVBSJ010000145.1:0-3363 GCA_031547105.1 Oscillospiraceae bacterium | reverse complement strand
CCCGCCTATAATATCAAGAACCATATCCCCTGCTCCTTTCCGTGTGTGTAGCGCCACCTGCGAAAAACTGCGTTTTCTTAATTTAGCACATACCGGCATAACCATGGTCGGAAAATGTCGATTACAATCAGAATTGCCCCTACCGCGATGAGGGTCAGTCCCAATCTCAACTCCTTTCCCCTCTCCCCGGGCGGGGTTTGGGTGGTTTTCTTCCATACTCCGTTTTCCAGCTTTTGTCTGTTATGTCTTATTTGATTGAAAAAGAACACCCCGTCGGCATGCCCCTTATCGGGGGAAAGACATAAAGTGCCGACAACCACAAGAATTGCTCCAACCGCGCCAAGCAGCATGGGGTCCAGCTCCTTTCTTTTATGCAGAACATCTCCGGACACAGCGGCTTATACCTTAATTCTATTATATACAGCTTTTCCCGCTTGCGCAATAACATTGTTAATATAATGTCAATACATAAGGCGCAATGTGACACATTTCTTCTGTTTTCATAAAAAAGAGCAAGCCTGCGCTTGCTCTTTTAGCTTACCATTTCATATTTTCAATAACATCCCAGTCAAGCTCGCTTTTCTTTTCCCGGGAAATAAGGCTCTTAACCGCGCCGGCAAGGTCGCCTCCCTCAAAGAGAAGGGCGTACATTGCCTCGGAAATAGGCAGCTCAATGCCGGTACCCTGGGCGAGGAAATGTACGGCCTCGGTGGCGAAGTACCCCTCAACCACGGCGCCCACATTTTTTATCGCCTCTGCAGGGGGTATACCCTGCCCGATCATTAAGCCCGCCCTTCTGTTGCGGGAATGCTGGGAAATGCAGGTGACGATCATATCTCCTACACCGGAAAGCCCCGCAAAAGTCTCCGCCATGCCGCCGAGATGGACGCCGAAGCGGGACATCTCCGCAATTCCTCTTGTCATCAGCATTGCTTTAGTATTATCGCCATAGCCTGCCCCGTCGCTTATTCCGACGGCCAGAGCCATTATATTTTTCATGGCGCCGCCAAGCTCCGCGCCCACAATATCAGGGGTGGTATATACGCGGAAAACACTGTTCATAAAGGCGTTCTGCACCGTTTCAGCCGCCGCGCGGCTTTGGGACGCCGCCACAACAGCGGTGGGAACCCTGCGTGAAACCTCCTCCGCGTGGGACGGCCCTGTTACCGCCACCACATGACCCTTGCCCTCCAGAGCTATTTCAAGGCTTTGTGAAAGCAGACAGTAGCCGTTGGATTTATCAAAGCCCTTGCTTAAAAGCACCACCGGTACATTTTCACCTATGTGCTCCTTAAGCCCCGCCGCAGTTGAATTGACGGCAAAGGAGGGCACCGCAACCACCACAATGTCGGCGCCTTTGGCGCAAGCCATGTCCATTGTGACATTTATGCCCGGCTCCAGCTTCACCCCGGGCAGCAGCTTTTCGTTCCCGCGCTCATTGGAAAGCAGCTCGTATTCCTCTTTCAGGAAGCACCAAATTGTAACGTCATGACCGTTGCTGTGAAGCAGCTTGCTGATGGCAAGCCCCCACGCCCCGCATCCGATAACAGCGATTTTCATTTCTTCACCTTACCCTTTTTGTCAAAGCCCAGCTCTGTTCCGCTTGCAAGGCGCTTTATATTGCCCCTGTGGAGCCAAATGACGAACACCGACAAGAAAACCGAAAATATCATGTAGCTGATCCCTAAGGCCGTATCAAGCATTTCCCTGTAGAACAAGTATGTGACAAAGGGAAATATAACGGCTGAAGAGAGGGTTGAGATGGAAACAGTCTTTTTCCAGAAAAGCGCGAGGAAAAACACAACTGCCTCCACAAGGAATATGCGCCAGTCCATCAGCGCCATAGAGGTTGCAGAGCAAACTGCCGCCTTGCCCCCGCGGAAGCCGTAGTAAACAGGAAAGGCATGGCCGATACAAACGGCCGCCGCCGAAACGGAAAAGCCCACACCCCCCAGGAGATAGCGGCCGATGAGCACAGCCAGCACCGTTTTAAGCGCATCCAGCGCAAAGGTAATGGCCGCCTTGCCCTTTCCGTAGGTTCTGAGCATGTTGGTCATTCCCGCGTTGCCGCTGCCATACTTTCTGATGTCGTCCTTGTACAGATACCGCGAAAGGACTATAGCTGGGCTAAAGCATCCCAAAAGATAAGAAATGACAATCGCCGCAATCCAAGCCCAAACTTGATTTGAGTACATAAAAAGCTTACTCCTTCTCTCCGCGCTGCCGCATTATCATTTTGATGGGCGTGCCCTCCAGCTTGAAAACCTCTCTGATTTTATTCTCCAGATAGCGAAGATATGAATAGTGAAACAGCCGTATATCATTGCAGAAGCAGACAAAGGTTGGCGGCTTTGTAGAAACCTGAGTCATGTAGTATATTTTCAGCCTGCGCCCCTTGTCTGTGGGGGGCTGCACTCTGGCTGTAGCTTCCGCCAGAATGGTGTTAAGCGTGCCCGTAGATATACGCATGCTGTTATTTTCGTTGACCCGTTTGATAACCTCAAAAATGTTCTCGACCCGCTGCCCCGTTTTTGCCGAAATAAATACAATTGGCGCATAGGTCATATAAGCAAGCTCCGCCCGCACGTCCTTTTCAAACTCCGACTGGGTTTTGGTATCCTTCTCAATCAAATCCCATTTGTTGATAACTATCACAACGCCCTTGCCGCTTTCATGGGCAATGCCTGCCACCTTTGTGTCCTGATCGGTAACCCCTTCAGTTGCGTCTATCATCAGCAGGCATACGTCGGCGCGCTCAACCGCCATCACGGCACGCATGACTGAAAAGCGCTCAATCCCCCCGGTCACCTTGGCTTGCTTGCGTATTCCCGCCGTGTCGATAAAGGTGAACCTGTCCTCGCCCCGCTCCACAAGGGTGTCGATGGCGTCCCTTGTAGTGCCGGGGACGTCGGAGACAATGACGCGCTCCTCCCCCGTCACACGGTTGACGAGGGAGCTTTTGCCCGCGTTGGGCTTGCCGATAATGGCAACCTTAATGGTGTCATCCTCACCTTCGTCCTCTTCCTCAGGGGGGAAGTATTCAAAACAGCAGTCAAGAAGATCACCTGTGCCGTATCCGTGCATGGCGGAAATCCCCACCGGCTCCCCAAGCCCCAAATTATAAAACTCATAGAAATCAGCTGGGGGGGCGCCGGGAGTGTCAAGCTTGTTGACGCACAGCACCACAGGCTTTTTAGATCGCTGCAAAAGCGCCGTCACGTCGGCGTCTGCCGCCGTCACCCCGGTGCGCAGGTCGGTGACCAGCACGACTACATCGGCGTTGTCTATGGCTATAAAGGCCTGCTCCCGCATAAAGCGGAGTATTTCATCATCGGTTTTAGGCTCAATACCACCTGTATCGAT
>JAVBSJ010000018.1:0-11038 GCA_031547105.1 Oscillospiraceae bacterium | reverse complement strand
CGGAGCTTGCCTATCTCCATCCTATGGGGGCAGCCCTTGCCCCGGCGCTGACGAAGGAGGATATTGCCGCGCACGCCACCCCTCGCCACCAGGGCTTGCTTGAGGGGGCGGGGCAAATGCTGCTGGTCGTAAGCGAAGGCTGGAAGGACAAAACTGCAAATGCCCGCAGGTATGAGCTTAAGGACGGGGTATGGACGCCCGCCGGTGAAGAGTTTTCCGTTCGGCTTGGCTATGGCGGGCTGGCGTATATCGAAGACCGGCGCCAGAACACGGGAAAGGTTCCTGCGGGGGTCATGCGCATAACCTCCGCCTTTGGGCTGAAGCCCGACCCCGGGTGTATATTCCCTTATTATCAGGCGGCAGAGGATGATTATTGGACCCTGGATCCAGATTCCGCCAACTATAACCTGCCCAGGCAGGGAAGCGGCGGGGGAGATGAGGAGCATCTCTTCTCTATGGGGGAGCAGTATAATTACGTCCTCAACACCGACTATAACAGGGAGCAGGAGGAGGGAAAAGGCGGCGCCATATTCCTCCACTGCAACGGCAAAGGGAATACAGCCGGCTGCGTTTCCATGGCTGAAAGCGATATGCAAAGGCTTATCACATGGGTTGACCCTGTGCAGAAGCCCGTTGTGCTTGTGACCGTCAGAGACGAGCTGGGCGGTTACGGCCTGGCTTTTGCGCCCGACAGATGATGCCTGTCCTTGAGAGTGCCGCAACCAATAAAACCAAAAACAGCTTCGTGAAGTGTCACTTCACGAAGCTGTTGCGATTTATAGGGTGATTCGCAGGCTTAGCCGTCTGCGTTGATTTTGTTGAGCAGCTCCTCAATAACCCTGTCTGCGTCATCATAGTCAACCTGGCAGGTGCCGACCTGCTTGTGTCCGCCGCCGCCGTAGGAGAGCAGCAGGCTGCCCACATTTGTGCTGGAGGTGCGGTTGATGACCGAGTGCCCTACAGCGATGGGGCAGTTCTTTTTGTCCCTGCCGTCAACTATCCACAGAGAAATGTTCTGCTCCGGGTAGAGGCTGTAAATGACAAAGCGGTTGCCGGTGTAGATTGTCTCCACATTGCGAAGGTCGGTGACAATGGCGTTGCCTCTTGTGTAGGTGTGTGCCTTTATCATCTCACGGAAAAGCGCGTCCTGCTCAAAATAAAGCTCCACCCGCTCCTGCACGTCGGGGTTGGCAAGAATCTCATCAATATTCTGGGATGCACAGGCGTCGATAAGGGTCGCCATCAGGTCATAGTTGCTTATGCGGAAGCTGCGGAAGCGGCCAAGGCCGGTTCGGGGATCCATTATGAAGCCCAGCAGCACCCAGCCGGTGGGGTTGAGGATCTCGTCCGTGGTCAGCTTGGCGGCGTCCACCTTGTCAACGGCCTTGACCATTTCTTCAAAATGGGGCATTTTTTCCTTGCCGCCATAGTACTCATAAATGACCCTTGCGGCACTGTCGGCAAGGCGGCTTTCGCCCTCAAAGACGATGTCGCTTCCCAGCCGCTCAGCCTCACTGGAATGGTGGTCAAACCACAGCTTGCAGCCCTTAATGTAGGGAATATTGGCGAGTACGTCATTTTCTGTGGCCTCTACAAGGCCGTCCTGAATGTCCTTAGGGTGAACAAACTTCCAATTGTCAATAACGCCCAAATGCTTCAGCAGGGCGCCGCAGGCAAGACCGTCAAAATCCGATCTGGTAAGCAATCTCATATTCATTTCTCCGATAATCAAGTTTAATAGAACAGGTTTGGTAAAATTATACCAGAATAATATGGAAATCACAATTATATATTGCAACTTTTATATTAGCTTTAGAGCGGTACTGTGCGAAGCGGAAATCAGTACTCGCCCAGCCTGTCTTTTATAATAGCAAGGGCTGTATCATATGCCTTTATACGCGATAGTAGCAGCTTGTGCTGGGGGGAGCCCTCTTTTAATTTGGCGGGTATCTTAACTGATTTCTTCATTGTCGATTCGATAGCGAACAGGGCGCCCTCCAGAGCCTCTTTCGTGTAGACCCCTTCTGTATTAGTGGCTGAACAATCTTTTTGCATAAGCTCAATAGCCAGATTAAAGGCCATTATCCTGCGTATGAGCAGTGTATGCTGCGGGGTGCCTTCCTTAAACTTTGGTCTCATTTTTTCAAGCTGGGGGATTATGGGCGCGAGAACGGCCGCCGCTTCATTGAGCTCTTCTTTAGTATATTTGTCCATTTTCACACCTCAAAATTGTTAAAATTGCCGGCTTGACGAGAGCCGCTATGAGAAGATGTTGGTGGGGGTTCGAGTTAGGCATTTTCAGGCGTGTTTCCCTGAAGCTTGTCAAGAAGCTCCGCGCGGGAGATTTTTAGGGCGTAAGCAATGCCGGCCAGATGGCTGTCCGGTACATCATTGCGCTCACATCTGAGATACCCATTCAACGCATGGTCAGGAACGCCTGCATCCTCGACAAAGTCGGTCCAGTCCAGCAGCATGCGCATTTTTTTATCCATCAGATCCCGCAGGATCTTCTTGCCATCCTCTGTCAAGTGCATTGCTGTGCCCTCCCATATGGTTAATAATGGAGTATTGATATTTATCATACCACATATTAACACATAAAAAAAGACAGCGGGGGTTGCCCGCTGCGTATGGAGTAAAATTGTCAGACTGTTCTTGGCGTATTTTGCCCGGAAGCCCCGGCCTCTCCGCGGAAGCGGGCGGGGCGGCGGCGGGCAAAGGGATTTCCGCGCGAAGGGAAGACGGCAGCCCGCAAGCCCCGAAAGGCAGGCAGCCGGACATTTTGGCTCAGCTTTTATTTTATGCGGTTGCGGGTTACGACCCTGTCACACAACGCTTTCAGCGCCGGCTTTGCGTCTTCCTGCCTGAACTTTACTTTGACGCAGCCCTTGCCGAAATCGGCTTTGGGCAGAATGCTTTTCATCTCTTCGATCAAATCGAAATCCAGTGCGTGTACGGTAAAATGTGTTTTCGCCACCGAAAACAGCACATAGCTTTTTCCGACTTTGTACATAGGCCTTGAGCGAAACATTACAAAGGTCAAGTCCGGGTATGCTAGGTCCATGTAATCCAAAAACTCCCGAAGCCATTCTTGCCCCGGGGTATCCAATGTGCGGAGGTATTCTTCTTTGGTTGTCAATACACTCATGGCTTTTAATATCCGATCGTTTTATTGATTTTGGGCGCAGGAGCCTGTTAATTCACATTATAGCAAAGCCCCGGAAAAAAGCAATCGGCAGATTTTGCGCGGGAGCCTCGGCGACACTTATGGGGCATGGCTCCCGCCGTATATTGCGGCAAAGGCAAGCTGCCGCAGATGGGCTTTGTTCAAACTCAAGGGCTAAACCCCCGCGGATGCAAGCATCTGCGGGGGTTAGCATAACAGGGCAAGCAGGTTTGGGTCACGTATGACCGGCAGGGCGTACGCTTATTCCGTTTGCCTATGGCTTAAGGTGTAAGGTTACTTCATGCCCGTCATCGAGATTGAGGCATAGGATGCCGTCAAGTCCGCTATCCGCGCTGAAAACGGGGGCAAAGCAGTATGCGTCAATATAGAAGCCGTCGTTATAAGCATCAGGCAGGTACTCAATAGCTTCGTTTTCCCCCGCCCGATAAGGCTTATCAGTCCAGCCGATGTAGACCCACCCGTCCCTGAAATGCTTCATAAAATCGACGGCGGTAGGGGTTGTGGCAACCTGCTCTGCCTCTCCGGTCACGGGATCCATGCGCAGCACCACAAATGTATAGCTCACAGTGTCGTTGGTCGCGCCGATAAGCGGCCGCGTGCGGACAAAATATTCCTCCCCAACCTGGAGGGCGTTGCCGAACAAGCCAAGCTTGGTCTTCTCCTTGCTCTTTATATTCAGCTGATAGTGGGCCTCGTTGTCATTATAGTCAACGTAATAGACATAGTTTTCGTTGGCCATTGTGATGAGGGTTCGCCCGTCCGCCAGCTTCTCTTTGCCGGTGCCGTCGATGCCGGCGCGGTAAATCGCGCGCGAGTCCCAATCGGTGTAGAAAATTGTATCGCCGACAATTTTAAAGTAGTTTTTGACCTTCGGGATCACAACTTCAAGGCCTGAGCCATCCTTGTTCATCACGCACAAATCGCCTTGCGGGGTTTGGTTTATCTCGTCAATGCCCTCCTGACGGGTAAAGTAGATTTTGTCTCCCCGCAGCAGGAACTGCAAAACCGCGGAGTCCAGAAGCTTCTCTGTGTTGCCCGCTGTGTCTATTCGGTAAAATTCGCGCTCAGTATAGTATGACGGAGAATAAAAGACATACTCACCGTCAAACGCCATGACGTTTATGTCAGCATCGCTTAGCGCACGCCCCTCACCCGCCTCAAGGTCGAACAGATAAAGCCCTGTTTGGCGGTCGGTATATACAAGAAGGTTATCCCACTTCAGCATAGAGCTTCCAGATGCCTGTGCAAACCTTTTTTCGTCGGCGCCCGGGCTGAAAGAAGGTGCGGGCGGCTCCGCAGCATCCGGCTTTGAATCGTCCGGGTTGGCTGCCTTGTTGTCCCCTAAGCCGAAGGGAGGTGCAGAGCCGATTTGCCCACACCCGGCAAGAGCCAAAAGCGCAAGGGATAGTGCGAATAATCGCAAAAAATATTTTTTCATAAGCTCCCCACCTTTAAAAATCTATTACGGCACACGGCATTCTATTGCTGCAAGGAAATCACAAATCAGCGCTGTGCACAGCGTTGATAAGCGCCTTTCCCATATCACTTCCGCATGATATTTAGACAGCCTTTCCGGCGGATTGTTCCGGGACAATGTCGCCTGAACGGTATATTCTTACTTGCCGCATATCTATTGAAGCTCCCGCGGATACCATAGATAAAGGCACTGCCGTTGGCAGTGCCTCTACGTGTAAAAATAAGTCCTCCGCAATACGCGGCTTCTGCCGCGCGGGGCGAGTGCCCCGTGGCGATATTGGGCAATTTATTTGCCGCATATCTATTGAAGCTCCCGCGGATACCATAGATAAAGGCACTGCCAACGGCAGTGCCTTTATCTATGGTGCGGGTAACAGGGGTCGAACCTGCACACCTCTCGGCGTAAGATCCTAAATCTTATGCGTCTGCCAATTCCGCCATACCCGCATGACCGATTTTTAGAATACCATAGGTAAGTAAAATAGTCAACGCGCACCCAATATATAAAAAGCCAGGAAAATAAAAGAAAAGCCCTGATTCTCTTGTCTAAAAAGCAAAAATGTATTAATATTTGACTATGAAAAACTATTATTCTGTTACCGATTGCAAAAGCTATATTGAGATTAGAGGCGGCGAATATTTTTCTCCCCGCCATACTTTTGAATGCGGGCAATGCTTCCGTTGGCGTCCCGACGATAGGGGAGGCTATTCCGGCGTTGCCGGAGGGCATAAGGCGCGCATTTGGGAAACAGACGGCGGCTTTGCCATCGACTGTACTGCGGAGGAGTTTGCGGCTTTTTGGCGGGACTATTTGGATCTTGGGCGCAGCTATACCGATATAGCCGCGGCCTTTGACACCGATGATTTCACCAGACAGGCTATGGAGTTCGGGCACGGACTTCGTGTCTTGCGGCAGGAGCCGTGGGAGGCGCTGTGCTCCTTTATTATTTCGCAGTGCAACAACATTCCCCGCATTATGAAGATTGTTGACGCCCTGTGTACCGGCTTTGGGGAAAAGAAGGGGAGCGGTGAAGGGGCGTACTGCACATTCCCGACGCCGGAGCGCCTCGCGGCGCTTACAGCCGAAGACCTGTCGCCCCTGCGGGCGGGATACCGGGCAGGGTACATAATAGAGGCGGCGGGGGCTGTGGCAGGCGGGGGGCTGGATTTTGAAGCTCTGCGAAATATGAGTACCGAAGAGGCCAGAAAAGAGACGATGAAAATCCGGGGAATAGGCCGCAAGGTGGCCGACTGCTTCCTGCTGTTTGGCATGGGAAAGATGGATGCCTTTCCGGTTGACACATGGATGAAAAAGGCGGCAGGGCGGTATCAGGGGAGTAAAGACGGTTCCGGATTTGGTGAAAATGCCGGAATTGCGCAGCAATATATCTTTTATTTTGCCAGAAGTACAAAAATCGAAAAACAAGTTGACATTGCTGTGCCACAGGTGTAAAATATCGCCTAATATACATTTTGTTGTGGTATTCGACATGAAGAAGTGGAGGGAAAGAAAATGGTTAATGCAAACTTTGAAGAAAAATTCTTCAAAAACGGAGTGACCTTTGACGATGTCCTTCTCGTTCCGGACGAGAGCGATATTACGCCCGATCAGGTTTTTCTGGGAGCCAGGCTGACCAAGACGATTTCGCTGAACATTCCCCTTATCAGCTCGGCTATGGATACAGTGACCGAATCGCAGATGGCGATTGCCCTTGCGCGTGAGGGCGGCATCGGCGTCATACACAAGAATATGACCATTTCTGAGCAGGCCGACACCGTTGACCGAGTAAAGCGTTCCGAAAACGGAGTTATCAACAACCCCTTCTTCCTTTCACCCACCCACACCCTTGCCGAGGCTGATGAGCTTATGGGCAAGTACCGTATTTCCGGCGTGCCTATATGCGAAAACGGCCGACTGGTCGGCATTCTCACCAACCGCGACCTTAAGTTTGAAGAGGATTATACAAAGCTCTGCGGGGAGGTTATGACGGCCGAGGGTCTTATAACAGCGCCTGTGGGAACCACTTTGGTGGAGGCCAAGAAAATTCTCCGCGCCCATAAAATTGAAAAGCTTCCCCTTGTTGATGAAAAGTTTGCCCTTAAGGGTCTTATCACCATCAAGGATATTGAAAAAGCCGTGCAGTATCCCAATACGGCGCGTGACTCTCAGGGCAGGCTGCTTTGCGCTGCTGCCATCGGTGTTACACGCGATGTTATGGATAGGGCAGCGGCTTTGATTGAGTCTGAGGTTGACGTCCTTGTCCTCGATTCTGCCCACGGCCATTCAGCAAATATTATGAAGTGCCTGCAAACCCTTAAGAAAGCCTATAACACTCCTGTCATTGCGGGCAATATAGCCACCAGAGAAGGCGCGAAGGCGCTCATAGACGCCGGCGCGGACGGTATCAAGGTCGGAATCGGCCCCGGCTCCATATGCACGACCCGCGTTGTGGCAGGTGTCGGTGTGCCTCAGATCACCGCAATTTACGATGCAGCGTGTGAGGCCGCAAAGTATGGCATCCCGGTCATCGCAGACGGCGGCATAAAATACTCCGGCGACATTGTAAAGGCTCTTGCCGCCGGCGGCGATGTTGTAATGCTGGGCTCGCTCCTGGCAGGGTGTGAAGAAAGCCCGGGGGATTTTGAAATGTTCCAGGGCAGGCGCTTTAAGGTTTACAGGGGCATGGGCTCTCTGGGCGCCATGAACAAGGGCTCCAGCGACCGTTATTTCCAGACGGGGAGCAAGAAGCTGGTTCCCGAAGGTGTTGAGGGGCGCGTTCCTTATAAGGGCAAGGTCAGTGACACTGTGTACCAGCTTATGGGCGGTCTGCGCTCCGGCATGGGGTATTGCGGGGCAAAGGATATTGCCGAGCTTCAAAGCAAATCCAGGTTTATCACCATTACAGGCGCAGGGCTTAAGGAAAGCCATCCACACGATATTTATATCACCAAGGAAGCCCCCAACTACTCGGTCAATCCTGATTAATAAATTAAAAAGAGATGCGGAAGCATCTCTTTTTTGTATAATAATCGCCTTGCAGCTTAAAATAAGCAAAAGAGCAGGGGAGTGGTAACGTGAACAGAGCGCATTTCAATGTTTCAGGCTTGGCAAATGAGCAAATGAAAACAGCACTGAAAAACGCCCTCGATAAAGTCGAAGGGGTGCAGATGGTCAATATCGATATGGGGCGCGGCACGGTGGAGGTCGGCTTTGACGAGCCGGAGTCCGAAAGCCTTATTATGCGCTGCATAGAAAAGACAGGCTTCAAAATCAGCTGACAGAGGGCAGATAACCAAAAGAGACGCGAAAGCGTCTCTTTTTACTTAAAAGCGCTAAGGCCTTTAACGTGTCTAAGCCGGGGAATAGCCCGGGCTGCAGCGTTCTTTGGCAGCCGCTATTCTATATTCAGCAGCTGACTGTATCGCTTATTTGCAGCTTTCCAAAAATCATTGGCATTTCGGTTTTTTTCCAGCAGACCTTGCAGCAAAGCGCTTGCGTCTCCGTTTCCGGAGCCTAACAGTTCCACTTCAATGAACAAAAACCTTGCCAGGTCGGCATCGCTTAAGCTGCTCTTTATATCGGCTATTGCTGAGAGCATTTTTAAAGCCGCCCTTCTATCCTCTTTTGAATAGAGCAGGTCATATAGCAGGGCAAATTGTTCCGCATAGCGATCATCCTCCAGCGAACGGAAGGGAAGGCTTGAACCGCTTTTGTTGGGCGTGCATACATAAATTGTGTTGCCGCCGGGGTCTGTAAGGGTAAAACGCCTGTCGTCCGCCAAATCCCGCACTTTGGTTATTTTAGGAATGCCGGTGCGGGGGATTTTTCCGTATGCCGCCTTAAGTCCGCTTGAGAACGCTTCACACAGTTTATCAACCTCATCAGCCTGCATTACGCACATAGCCGGGTTTTCAGACGGTATAAACCTTTTATTGCCGAAAAAATGCAGTTCTATTTCGCCATAGCGCAAAACGGCATAAGGGTTTGGATGAGTATAGAGCGCAACAAGCTCAAAGCCCAGGCTTTTGTAAAAATCAGCCTGTAGGCGTATATCCGTGCACGGCAGAATCGGGATCAGCTTCTCCATCTTAAACACCCTGGGCAATGCGCACGGCAAGCGCCACAGCATCGGCAATATAGCCGGAAAGGGTTTTGTCTGCCACGCCCGCGATTGAGGCATTGCACTTGGAGATAGGGATCAGTATCTTCTGCGCCGGGCTTTGGCCGACGGCACTTGCCATGGCCGGGCTGATTTCGCCGTACATGGAGTTGGCAAAGGCTATCCCCAGTACCCCGATGATGAGGTCGGTGCAGCCGCAGTTGTATATCAGCGCGTTTTCACCTGTCGCCCCTGCGTGTGCCCCGCCCTTAAGCATTTGTGCGGTAGCCAGGGCGTTGGTGCCCACCACAGTTATCTGTGCCTCCGGCAGCGCAGGAACCAGCATTTCGCAAAGGGTTTTGCCGATGCCGCCGCCCTGTCCGTCAATAATAAGTATATTCATAATAATGCTCTCCCTTATCGCGCTTTACGCACAGTGGTGTTAGGCTTAAGCTCAATCCCCTTGGCCTCAAACATCTCCGAAACGGTGGCCAGCTGAAAGCCCCGTTCCAAAAGCGCGGGCACAAGCTCCTTTACGGCCTCGGCGGTAGTGGCGTGTACATCGTGGAGCAGAATTATATCGCCGTCCTTAACGCGCTCCAAAATGTGATTAATAACCTCATCCTTGTCGAGCACCTTCCAGTCGTAAGGGTCGATAGACCACAGGATGGCGGGGTAGGGGCAATTGTTAAGCACTGTATCGTTTACACTGCCGTAAGGGGGGCGAACCAGCATGGGTGCCTCGCCGCAGGCGTCCAGAACATAATCGCAAACATCTGAAATCTGCTTTTTGACCCCGGCGGGGGTAAGCTTTATCAGCTCCTTATGATCCCATGTGTGGTTGCCTATCTGGCAGCCTGCCTCCACCATGCGCTGAAGCTGAGGGGTGGCACCCTTAAGCATATACCCCACCACAAAAAAGGTGGCGTGGCAGTTGTTTTCTTCCAGTACATCCAGGATTATGTCAGTATACGTTTCGTGGGGACCGTCATCAAAGGTCAGGGCGATAATAGGCTTTTCCGGGTCGAGAGTAAACACAGGCTCCGGCTCCGGCACCGGTTCGGGTTCAGGCTCAACCTCCGGCTCCGGCTCCGGCGGCAGCGGCGGGGCAGTTGTGGCCTTGGATTTTTGCTCCGCCCCGGCGAAGGGGACGGCATAATAAACCCCGACATCCGCCGGAACTGCTGCGCAGCCCCAGAGCATGCCGGTAATCAACAATATGCACATAATAAAAGCCGCAAACTTATTCATTTTCACCGTATTTCTTCCAACAGAAATGTGTCGAATATGTATGAAATAATATTATCAACACCGGGCGGCGAATGCAATTAAAACTTTATGAAAAAAGGGTTACAGAGCGATAACACTGGCGGCTGTCTGCGGCAAATTGCAGTTTACAAATGCCATATATTGCAATATAATTGGCGGTAAGGAGGTCAGAAGCGGCGCCCGTTTTCCAATGGGGCGGAATACTATCTTCAGGGCAGAGTGTGATTCTCGACCGGCGGTAAAGTCCGCGAGCGAAAGCTGATTCGGTGCACCACAGGCATTCCTTCCACAAAGCCAAACGCGCTTCGCTGCGCTTGTGCTCTTGGGGTGCCAGTTTGTAATTCCGAAACCGACGGTATAGTCCGGATGGAAGAAGATATGAAGGGCTTCGGCTCAATTTACCTCATATCTCATAAGGAGAAAAATGAATAGAAAGAG
Source organism: Oscillospiraceae bacterium (assembly GCA_031547105.1). Classification (GTDB taxonomy): domain Bacteria; phylum Bacillota; class Clostridia; order Oscillospirales; family Butyricicoccaceae; genus JAVBSJ01. Next base: position 568 of record JAVBSJ010000018.1, on the reverse strand, counting down.
CGCGTTTTCGGTCAGAACCATGGTGATTGTCGCCATGCTGGCCGGGGTTTCCTATGTACTTATGCTGTTTGATTTCAGCGTCCCGTTTATGCCCGTATTTATTAAAATGGATTTTTCGGAGCTTCCCGCCCTTGTGGGCGCGTTTGCGCTGGGCCCTATAGCCGGTGTGGCTGTTTGCGGAGTTAAAAATCTGCTCCACTTGCTTGTTACCAGCACCGGAGGGGTGGGGGAGCTGTCCAACTTTATTCTGGGCGGCATGTTCGTGTTTATTTCCGGCATTGTCTACAGGCGGAAAAAGAGCCGCTCCGGCGCGCTTGTCGGCTCAATAACAGGGGCGGCGGCAATGGCGGTCACAAGCCTGCTTTCCAACTACTATCTGGTGTATCCCATCTACACCAAGTTCATGCCGATGGAGGGCATTATCGCCGCCTATCAGGCCATTTACAGCGGGATAACAAGCCTGTGGCAGGCGCTGATAATCTTCAACGTGCCCTTTACCTTTATAAAGGGCATGGGCAATGTGGCACTTTGCTTCTTGATATACAAAAAAATTGCCCCCATACTCAAG
>JAVBSJ010000017.1:0-6400 GCA_031547105.1 Oscillospiraceae bacterium | reverse complement strand
AGCATTCTGTTGTCTTTACCCGCGCCTGCGGCCATGTCACATGTGCCAACACCTATGCGCTTGAAAAGGCGGGCATAGGCACTGGAACTGCTCAGGTTGACGGCGGTGAGTTTGAGCTCGGGGAGGATGGCTTCCCCAACGGTATTTTTAAGGAAAATGCGGCGGGGCTTCTTGACGCGCTGCGTCCTCCCCGCACCGGCGAAGCGCTGGAAAAGGCCATCCTCATGGCTATGGAGCACGCAGCGGAAAACGGCATAACCTCCGTCCAGACAAATGACATACACGGTCTTGCCGAGCTGACTGTATGGGAGGCTTATCAAGCGCTGTGCGATAAGGGCTTGTCCACCCTCAGGGTGTACCACCAGTGCAACCTGCCCGACCCTGCCGAGCTGGAGGAGTTTGCCTCCAAGGGCTTTGTCACCGGCTTCGGCGACGGCATGAACAAAATCGGCCCGCTGAAGCTGTTTATTGACGGCTCCTTAGGCGCCCGAACCTGCCTTATGCGGAAGGATTTTCACGATGCCCCCGGCGTGCGCGGCATACAGTGCCTGACAGAGGATGAGCTTGACTGCCTTTTTGCCATAGCTGCCAAGCATAATATGCAGATAGCTGTGCACGCCATCGGCGACGGCGGAATTGAGCTGGTTCTCAACGCATACAAAAAGCTTAATAAATCCGGCAACCCCCTGCGCCACGGCATAATACATTGCCAGATAACTGACCGCCCTCTGCTGGAACGCTTTGCCGAGCAGGATATTTTGGCTTATATTCAGCCGATCTTTCTGCATTATGATATGCACGTGGTGGAAAGCCGCGCCGGGGCGGAGCTGGCCTCCACCTCCTATGCCTTCCGCACTATGGAAAAGCTGGGCGTTCACACCTCTTTCGGCAGTGATTCCCCTGTTGAGGATCTGAATACCATGGAAAACATCTACTGCGCTGTGACCCGGCAGGATCTTAAGGGCTATCCCTCCGAAGGCTTTTACCCGGAAGAGTGTGTCACAGTAGAGGATGCTGTCATTCACTACACGTATGACGGAGCTTACGCCAGCTTCGAGGAAGATGTCAAGGGGCGGCTGCTTCCGGGCTATTGCGGAGACCTTTCCGTGCTGTCGGAGGATATTTTCACCATCCCGCCTCAGCGCATTAAGGATGTAAAGGTTATGACTACTATCCTTGGCGGAAGTGTGGTATACCGGCGCAAGTAGCGCGCTGTTATGGAATTTCATTGCGGCACAGGCGTTTTGCCTGTGCCGCAATTTGTCAAATATGCCTTTTGCGTCTTGCTGTCTGCCACACTATGTGCCTCTTACATGAAGCAAGCGACAAGCCCCCCTCTAGCCTGTCAATGAGAGGCTATAGGGGGGCTTATATTTTTTATATCAGTCCCATTGCGCAAATCAAGGCTGCAAGCAACGCCTGCAGCCTTAATCCCACTATTTCTTACGTAACCTGATGGCAGTCAGTAATTACTGCTGCTCTTTCATCTTTGCGAAGCAGTCGCTGCAATAAACAGGTCTGTCGCTCTTAGGCTCAAAGGGAACCTTTGCTTCCTTGCCGCAGGCGGCGCAGGTAGCTACAAAATACTCTCTGGGGCCACGGGCGGTCTGTTTTCTTGCGTCGCGGCAGTTCTTGCAGCGCTGGGGCTCATTCTGGAAGCCGCGCTCAGCATAGAATTCCTGCTCGCCTGCGGTAAAAACGAACTCTGCGCCACATTCTTTGCAGGTTAAGGTTCTGTCTTCGTACATTTGTCTTACCTCTCTTTTTTCCCTGTGCTAGGGTAAATTAATATTGCGAACAGGTTTTCCTGCTATCGCCCATTTGAAAGATAGTCCGCCAGCTTGCGCTTAATGCGGTTGATGGCATTATCCACCGATTTGTTGGTTCTCCCCGTTTCCTTTGCGATTTCAGAGGAGGTAAACCCATCGAGATACCAGTCCAGGACAGATGATTCAAACGGAGACAGAAGGTCTGAGAGTTTTGTCTTGATCTCTTTTGCCGTTTCATTAGCCAAAATCTGGATTTCGGGATTATATATAGTATGCTTGGAGGGATCATCCTCCAAAATAAACCCTGTAACGTGCGTGTTCCTTGCTGTCTGCGAGTTCCCTCTGCGAATAGCGTCGATAACCCGTCTTTTTATGCACAGAGATGCGTAGGCGCTGAAATTGTCGTTCTTGCTTTCATCATAGGAGCGTATAGCAAAGAGAAGTCCGATTAACCCCTCCTGATAAAGATCATCATAGTCACCGCCGGTGAGAAAGTATGGCCGAATGACCCGCCTGACGAGGTTGGAATACTCCCTTATATAGCGCTCCTCATCAAAAGGAGATCTGCTGTAGGGCACCGGAGCATCCTGCCTTTCTAGTGATAGGGGCAATTTTTCAGTATTTCTCTATGCTTAAAGTATATCATTAGTTTTTACTTTGTCAAGAAGAGCAACAAAAATACTTGCCTTTTTTTCACATTCTTCGTGTATTTTTCACATTTCTACTCAACTGTAACCGATTTTGCAAGATTTCTCGGCTTGTCAATGTCACAATCCCTGCAAACGCCGATATGATACGCAAAAAACTGCACCGGAACAATGGCAGGAGAACCAGCCATAAAGAATGGCACATCGGGCACCTTGACCACATGGTCACATATGGCGCTGTCCACTTCCAGACTTTCATTGGCGATAATTATCACCTTTGCACCTCTGGCCTTGACCGATTGAATATTGGAAACCTGCTTTTCGTAGAGCGCCTTATCGGTGGCAAGCGCAATGACAAGGGTGTTGTCCTCAATAAGCGAAATTGGGCCGTGCTTAAGCTCCCCGCCTGCGTAAGCCTCCGAGTGGACATAGGCGATCTCCTTAAGCTTGAGGGAGCCTTCCTGTGCCGTCACATGGTCAATTCCCCTGCCGATAAAGAATGCGTAATCGTTCTTGTAATACAGCTCTGCAAGCTCCTTCATTTGCCCGTCCAGCTTGAGCATCGCTTCAATATGCCCGGGAAGCTCCGTCAAGCTCTCACAATACTGCATCACCTCAGCTTCGCTCAGCCTTCCACGCTCAAGGGCGGCTGTCATGGCAAGCAGATACATAACCGCCATTTGGGTGGAGTAAGCCTTGGTGGTGGCAACGGCTATTTCCGGCCCCGCCCATGTGTATAGGACGCAATCGGCCTCTCTTGCTGCGGAGGAGGCCAGCACATTGACCACCGCAAGCGTCTTTGCCCCCCTCTTCTTGGCTTCCCGCAGGGAGGCCAGCGTATCGGCCGTCTCGCCTGACTGAGATATTGCGATAAACAGATCATCCTTGCCGATTATAGGGTCGCAGTACCGAAACTCGGAGGCCACATTTGGCAGCACCGGAATGCCGGCAAGCCGCTCTATGGCCACCTTGCCCGCAAGCCCCGCATAGTAGGCCGAGCCGCAGCCAACCATGTGGATATTCCGCACATCCCTTAGGAAGCCCTTTGGCAAGCCCTCCGCGTAAAGGTTTGGCAGCCCGTTCTCAATGCGGGAGCCTATGGTCTTGCGCACAGCGGCAGGCTGCTCCATGATTTCTTTAATCATAAAGTGGTCGTAGCCGCCCTTTTGGGCGCTTTCAAAATCCCACGTGACCGTCTGCACCTTCTTTGTGACCGGGGTGCCGTCCGCGAGGCGGCAAATGATTCCGCCGGAGGTGACTTTGAAAAACTCTCCATCCTCGGCGACTATGTAATTTTTCGTTATGCCCATAATGGCCGGTATGTCGGAGGCGATAACGTTTTCCCCCTCGCCAACCCCGATAACAAGAGGGTTATCCCTTCTGGTACAAACCAGCGTGCCCGGCTCATCAAGGCAGATAACGCCAAGGGCGTAGGAGCCTCTAAGCTGGGCGCAGGTGTCAACCAGCGCCTGCAATGCATCCCCCTTATAGTTCAGCTCAAAAAGATGGGCGGCCGCTTCGGTATCGGTTTCGCTTGCAAACTCATACCCCTTTTGGCGGAGCATATCCTTAATCTGCATGTAATTCTCAATTATCCCGTTATGGACGACTGCAAAGCGCCCGTTTTTGCTGAAGTGGGGATGGGCATTGGCGTCGGAAGGCTCCCCGTGGGTGGCCCAGCGGGTGTGGCCGATTCCGCAGGTAGATTTAAGCGCGCTTTGATCCCCGATCTTGTCCTCCAGGTTTTTTATCCTGCCCTTGGTCTTTATGACTTTAAGCGCTCCGCCCTCCTGCAGGGCGATGCCGGCCGAGTCATAGCCCCGGTATTCCAGCGTGTACAGGCCGCCAACCAATATGGGCGCCGCCTGCTTAGGGCCTGTATATCCAACTATTCCGCACATATATATTACTCCTGTATTTGTTAGATTTGTTTTCTGCGCGCGGCCCCTTTGTCCCCCGGGTCGCCCCGGATATTTGAAAGGCCGCCCATGTCGCCGCAGCGCGACAGGAGGTATCCGCCGAATCTTCGATTGCGAGCCGGAGCCCGCACTGCCTCCCCCTCGTCGTCTGCCCCGCAGGGCAGCTCTGGCGCTTTCAGCACGCTATCATTTCTCACCCCTTTCCATACTCGCCGCCATCACATGCAGGCAGCGGCTTTCTCGATGATGCCCGCGGCCTCCTCGGCCAGCGCCTGCACCTTTTCCATATCTCTGCCCTCAATCATGACCCGGACAAGCGCCTCTGTCCCGGAGGGGCGGATGTTGATTCTGCCCTCTCCGGCAAGCTCGCGCTCCACCCGCTTCTCCAGCTCCTTAACCTCGTCAAGCTGGGCGATACGCCCCTTGACAGCGTTGGGAACGGGGATATTGACCATAATTTGAGGGAAATGGACGATTTCGGAAGCCAGCTCCGACAGCTTCACTCCTTTTTTTCTCAGGGCACATGCCAGCATTACGCCGGTCATTTCCCCGTCACCCGTTGTGGCGTAATCGGATAAAATCACATGTCCTGACTGCTCTCCTCCCACATTGTCACCGCTTTTCAGCATTTCCTCAAGAACATAGCGGTCACCGACCTTTGTGGCAGCTATATCTATGCTATGCTCACGCAGATATGCGTGGAGCCCCAGGTTGGACATGATTGTGGCCACTACCCTGCCCTTAAGTGTGCCCTGCTCCTTCATATGAACGGCAAGAATGCCCAGTATATCGTCCCCGTCCACAAGCCTGCCCTGCTCATCACAGGCGAGGCAGCGGTCGGCATCGCCGTCAAAGGCCAGACCCATATGGTATCCGCCCTCCCTGACCTTGGCAATCAAGCTCTCCATATGGGTGGAGCCGCAATGCAAATTGATATTAACGCCGTCAGGACGGCAGCTGATAAAGCTGCACTCGGCTCCCAGTGCGGTAAAAATCTGCTGCGCCGTGAAGGATGCCGCGCCGTTGGAGCAATCCAGGACGAGCTTCATCCCCTCCAACCGGCAGGGCGCTGAGGCGATAATGTGCCCCGCATAAAGTGCGTTGCCCTCCTCCCAGCGCTCTATCCTCCCCACGTCGCCGTGCGTCTTGTCAAGGGCGGGGGGATTGTCCATGAGACACTCCATACGGCTTTCCTGCTCGTCAGTCAGCTTGTAGCCTTTGGCGCCGAAAATCTTGATTCCGTTATGCTCAAAGGGGTTGTGAGAGGCTGAAATGACCGCTCCCGCGTCAAACCCGCGGTTCAGGGTTATAAAAGCCACCGCAGGAGTGGGCGAAACCCCCAGAAGGCAGACATCAGCCCCCCCGGCTGCAAGACCGGAGGCCAGCGCGCTTTCCAGCATATCTCCCGATATACGGGTATCCTTGCCGATGCAGGCTTTCGGCCTCCTGCCCAGGCCATCCCAAAGAATGGAGGCCAGCGCCAGTCCCATTTTATAAGCCAAAGGGGCGTCAAGCTCCGTATTCGCAATTCCGCGGACGCCGTCCGTACCGAAGTATTTTCCCATATTGCACCTTATATACCCCCACAAAGCACTTGCTTTGCGGGGACCCCTTCATTTTTATAGCTATACGGCAAATGAATTGCCGCATAGCGTACGGGCGCACTCGCGCCCGGCTCGCTCTCGCTCGCTGCAAAGCACTTGCTTTGCGGGAACCCCTTCATTTTTATAGCTATACGGCAAGTGAATTGCCGCATAGCGCACGGATGCACTGCGATTCGCCCTTTCGGGCTCACTTGCATGGCGCGACCAGCCAATCGCATTACACGCTCTTGGGGTCTTGCACATCGCACCCGGCTTGCTCAGGCGGAGTTGCTGTCCTTGCCCTTTTTCCTCGTCTTCCCCTTTGCGCCAGCAAAAGGGGTGCCCACCGCAGTGGGCGGGGTTAAAAGGCGTTAGGGGTCCGGGGGGATCCGCAACCCCCCGGGGATTTTTGCTTACTTTTTGTCCGTCAAAAGGCGTCGCCTTTTCAGGGACCCCGCTGATTAGATAAGCCACGGCGCATA
>JAVBSJ010000032.1:0-11143 GCA_031547105.1 Oscillospiraceae bacterium | reverse complement strand
CATATACAGGGTGCATCTGGGGGATACCATGGTTTTGAAATAAAGCCGCATAATTTCAAAATAATACCGGCGGACGCTCATACGCGTCGGCTGCACTACCAAATGTGCCATGTCCCATTTTTCGTGCAGGGAATAGGGGATAATCAGCCTGTCCTTATACATGTCAAAATACTCGGTGCCAGGCATCGGTGTAAAGGGCTGGAGGTTTACAAAAACAACGCCTGCGCGGTTAAGGAAATCGGCGAGCCGGTCAAAGTCCTCCCTCTGCCAGTCAACACCCAGTATAACCGTTGCGTAGCACTCCACCCCCTGCCGCCTGAGAACCTCAAGAGCCCGGATATTGTCGCCGACGTCGGATTTTTTATTGTAGGCGTCAAGCTCACTTTGGGTGGCGGCCTCTACACCCACGATGACGGCGCGCAGACCGACCTGATAAAGCCTTGCGATAATATCTTCATTTTTTGCCACAAAGTCGGCGCGGCCATAGACGAGAAAGCGCTTGTCAAGCTTTTTTGCCTCCAGCAGCTCCGCAAACCTCAGCAGGCGCCCGCGGTCAAAAAGAAAGTCATCGTCCACAATGTAAATCTCCTGCTGAGGGATGGTGAGAAGCTCGTCTATCACATCCTCCACCGGGCGTGGGGTGTACCTGGCGATCAGCTTGCAAAAGCAGAAGTTGCAGCTGTAGGGGCAGCCCAGAGAGGTTTTAAGCAAGGCACAGTTTTTGTGGAACATGTAATAGTAGTGCTTGCGGTAACGCATAGGAAGCTCACGGTCAGGCAGGCGGGGGGCGCAGTCAGAGAAGCCAAACAGCCTATAAAAATCATCTGCCCCTGCACAGACATGGTCGATTGCGGCGTCTGCCAAATCCTCAGGGCAGACCTCCGCGTGGACGCCGCCGACTGCGACACGGCAGCCGGGGCACAGGCGCTTTGCACTCTGTGCGTATGCCTTTATAACATTGATATGGGAAATGTACCCTGTTATTGCCACAGCATCGGGCTTGTGCAGGGCAAGCAGCGCCTCGAAGGGCTGCTTTTCCACAATCATGTCAAGAATGACAGCCTCGTGACCGTTGGCCTCTATTACCGGCTTAAGGGTCATAAGCTCAAGGGGCTCGCATATCATCACGCTTTGCAGCCCGATGGTGTCCTTGTGAGGGCGCGGACGCACTAAAAGAAACTTCATATTTGTTCCTGCCGTTTTTTCATAATAAAGCCGTAAATGGAGGCCATATAGAATCTTTCCCTGATGAGGAAGTGCTCGGTGACTTCGAAATGCGGAGAAACCAGCGCCGTAAAATCCTTTACCGACAGGTAATCGGCCTTTTCCGCCGTTTGCTCAATCACCCACATGCACAGCCTGTCGTAGAGGGAATTGGCAGAGGCCTGTATAAAAAGGGCCGTGCCCTCCGGCTTAAGCAGGAAGGCGAGCTGCCGCAGCACCTCCGGCTTGTTTTGATAATATGGGAAGGAATGGCAGCATATTGCCATATCAAGGCTGCCGGGCGCGATGCCGCACCGGTCGGGCATAAGGCCGCCTGCGCCCGCATCAGCGAGAACGAGCCTTGCCTCTGTGTTTTTTGCCTCCGCCTGCGCAAGCATTTCGGGCGATTTGTCAAGCCCCGTCAAAGCGGTGTTTGGCCATTGCGCCGCGAGCATTTCAAGGAGCTGACCGGTGCCGCAGCCCAGGTCTAAAACTTGCGGGTTATCCGCGGAGATGCAGCGCCCTGCAATTTCAAAGGCCCTTTGCCGCGTGGGGGTAAGCGAATATTTTTGCAGCCAGATGCCGTCGTATTTGGCTGAGAGCTTATCCCAAACCAATGAGATCACCCTATTTCATCAGTGATTTATAGAAGCCGGCGTGTGAAGCTGTCTGACACACCTCTAAAGCTATTTTAGCATAAAAAAGAAAAACAGGAAGTAGGTCAACGCAAATAACAAAGCGCCCCGCTGGGCGCTTTGTTACCTGCCTATATGGCAAGCCGCGAAAGAATCAGATAGTAGCCGATAGCCGCGCAAATAAAGCAGGAGATGACGGGAAGCGTCTTTGCAATAATGCTGTTGAAGCTGGTGCCGAAGTATTCTGTGACAATGGCAAGACAGATATGGGTCGGCGACACCTGCATAGCCGCGTAGGAGCAGCACATTAGCAGCACAAGCAGCGGCATTCCGGCATTGGGTATGGCGGCAAAGGCGATGGGCATGCATATGGCGATAATGGCAGTAGAGCCTGAAATAATGCTCCCCACAAAGAAAATAAGGGCAAAAACCAAAAAGTCGGGTATCGGCAGAACCGACAGGGTGGCTGGCAAGGTGTTGATGACGCCTGTGGCGGCTAAAATATCCTTAAAAGCCATAATGGCAACTGTGCTGAGGATCAGCTTAGCCTCAAAAGCTGACCGAAACATGGGCTCGATTTCCTTAAAGCTGAAGCGGTTGACCAGAAAGCAAAGGACTATCACGCCCAAAACGGCTGCGTAGACCGGCACCCCGAAGCCCAAAATAAGCACAATGGTCAGCACGATTGTCCAAAGGGAGCGGACGAGGTTTACCACGTCGGCCTTAGGGATTGCAGAACGCTGCTGACCGGAATTTTTGGGAACCTTACGCAAATAAAAAACAAACCCAAGGGAAAAAAGAAGGGCGATCATCGGCAGCATCCCCAGTATAAAGGAGGATAGCTTTACCCCTGACAGCGATATAGCTATAAGGATTGAGGAATATGTAGGCAAAAAGCTCTCGGGGATATGACGGTAATAGCTGGTGACGAAGGTTTTTTCTTCTGTTGAGAGATAATCGCCGCAAGCGGCTTCAACAATGGGGCCGCATATGGTTATGGCGCCGGCAGAGGGCAGCAGACCGATAAACATAGGGGCTACCGATGCGTTAATGCGGCGGTTGTTAAACAGCGAATCCAGCGACCGCTCCGCCAGGCGGAGATGCCCACGCTTTTCCAGCATACGCTGAAGAAAGGTTATGCCATAAAATGTCAGAATGACCATAAGCGTATCGGGCTTTACAATTGCCTTGGCGATGATAAGTGCCGATGTAACCGGGTTAAGGCCGAAGAGTAAAACGGTAGCAGCAGTACCTGAAAGAACGGCGTAAAAAAGTGACCTGGTTTGCCGCTGAACCAGAATAATGATAACGAATGCAGCGGCTAGCTTTGCAATATCCAATGCTTCTCCCCCCTAATCATTAGCTTTCTTAATATAGCATAAACGACATTATTTTACAACTGCTGCCAGACGCTGAGCAGCAGCGCTGTATGGGGCATAGCCGGGGATGTTCGTTAAGATAACTTAACGGAATCTTAACGATATAGGGGGGCTAAACGGGCAGGCCCGCCTTTATTTTCAAGCCAGGATATGGTATGTTTATAACAAGAGATATAATGGTAAAGCCGCTTGCATTTAGATCGTTGCCATGTACCGGCAGAAAAGGGAAGATACACATGACAAGACACAATGAAGAATATGCAAACAAGCTGAGCAATGCTTTGGCGCGCATAACCAAAAGCCCGGCTTTGGCATCCGGCATTCTTGAAGACGCCGCCGGTATCATAGCAAGGGAAGGCTGCCGCGCTCTCAACACCCACCGGGTTGGAATATGGCGCATGGCCCACGATACCGAGTCAAAAGAGCTTAAGAGCATTTCCAGCTATGATATAGAAACCGATCTTCTGACCCTGCAGGAGGATTTTCCGCTGGTTGACAGGGCGCATTACGTGGAACTGCTGTCAAGTGAGCGCCTTATAGTCATAAACGACGCCCACAACACCAGCGTTCTGCCCAATTTAACAGATGCCTACGGGCCCAAAATATGCTCGCTGCTGGACGCGCCTATTCGCGTGGGCGGCAAGCTGGTCGGCGTTGTATGTATAGAGCAGGACAGAAGTGATGAGTTTCCCCAAAAAAGGGATTGGACTATTGAGGAGCAGAACTTTGCCTCCTCACTGGCCGACTTTGTCGCCCTTGCCATGGAAAGCGCCGAGCGCCGCCTGCTCATGCGCCGCACAGAAAACCTGATGAGCAACCTGCCCGGCATGGTTTATCAGTGCCTTAATGATCCGCCCGATTTTACCTTTACCTTTGTCAGCGAGGGGTGCTATAAGCTTATCGGCTACACGCCGGAGGAGCTGATGGGAAACAACGCCGTCAAGTTTTTTGATATGGTGCATCCCGATGATGTGGGTCCCCTTGAGATACGCAACGCAGAGACCCTCTCCGTCGGCCTGCCCCTTGAAACAACCTTCCGCATGGTAATGAAGGATGGCAGCGTAAAGTGGATATGGGAGCGCAGCAGGGTCGTCGAAAGAAACCCCGACGGCACCCCACACATTTTGGAGGGCTTTTATACCGATATAACAGAGCAGCGCCGCCTTGAGGCGGCTGAGCTTGCAAACAGAGCCAAAAGCGAGTTTTTGGCCAATATGAGCCATGAGATACGTACGCCGCTCAATGCCATTCTCGGCATGACCGACCTTGCCTTGCGCAGCTTTCCCAATGAATCGGTGATTGAGAATCTGCAAAATATCAAGTCGGCGGGGCGGTCACTGCTGTCTATCATCAACGACATACTTGATTTCTCTAAAATGGAAGCCGGTGCCCTTGAGGTTATCGCCGATAAATACAGCGTCAGCTCCTTTATCAATGATATTGCCACCATGATTCACATCCGTATAGGGAACAAGCCGCTGGACTTCATTATTGATGATGACCCCACTATGCCCAAGGAGCTTATAGGGGATGAGGCGCGTCTTAAGCAGATAGTAATAAATCTTTTGACCAATGCCGTAAAGTTCACCCATAAAGGGCATATTATGTTTTCCGTCGGCGGGGAGAGAGTGCGGGGCACATCAAGCTACAAGCTGAAAATAACCGTCACCGATACCGGCATCGGCATACGTAAGGAAGATATTCCGCTGCTGTTCGGCAACTTTTCCCAGCTTGATACCCGCAAAAACCGGAGCGTTGAGGGCACGGGTCTGGGTCTTGCCATTGTTAAAAACCTGGTGAATCTTATGGATGGAGAAATCGAGGTTGACAGCGTTCACGGACAGGGATCTTCCTTCACCATCCACGTCTTGCAGCAGGCTGCAGGGGATGAGCCTATGGTGGAAAATCAGGCCGGAGACAGCTGTAGGGTGGGTGTATGCCTTTCAAACAAGATTAAGGCTGAGGTTCTTGCTGCAAAAATCCGCAAAATGGGCATAGAGTGCGCGTTTTTAAATAAACCGTCTGAGATCGGAAGCTTTACACACGTCTTTTTGGATGAGGCCAAGTGCGTAAAGCTGCCGCTAATGCCCGATGCTGCAAAGACAAAGCTGATTGCCGTAGCACGCGGCCTTGGCGAGGAACGGCTTTTGCCCGGAAGGGCAGAGTTTGTCAATACGCCTCTTTCCGGCTCCGTGGTAGCGCGGCTTTTGGCACCGGAGACCGAGCCCGAAAAAGAAGAGGACAACGGCGCTGTGGAGCATACGGGGCTCCGCCTAAAAGGCACACATATGCTTGTTGTCGATGATAATAAAATCAACCGCGAAATCGCCCAGAGCTTTTTGCTGTTTTACGGCGGAGAAGTGGATACGGCCTCTTCAGGATTGGAGGCGGTTGAAATGGTTCGCAAGGGCAATTATGACATGGTCTTTATGGATCATATGATGCCGGAGGTTGACGGCGTTGACGCCACCAAAATGATTCGCTCCCTTGAAGGGGGCAAGTACAGCAGGCTGCCCATTATCGCTTTGACGGCTAACGTCGTCGGCGATGTGCGCAATATGTTCCTGGAGAACGGTATGGATGACTTTCTTTCAAAGCCGATGGAAATAGACGAGATAGAAAGGGTGTTCCAGCAGTGGCTTCCCATAGACAAGTGGAGCATTGAAGGGGAAGCGGCCGATGAACCTAATGCAAGATATATTTAGCATGTAAAAAGAACAACCCCCGAAGCAAACGCTTCGGGGGTTTATTTCAGTGGCAGCTTTTTGAATATGGGCAGCTTGAGCAGGAGCTGCCGCATTGACCGGTTTCGCTGTCCCTGGGTTTTTTGAAAAGGCTGCGTGCGACCATTCCTAACCCGGCGAAAACCATACTGCCTACGATAAAGGTTGCCATATTAACCTGCGCTTTCTCCGGAGATGAGGCTTGTGCTTACCACCATCTCCGGAGAAATGGTAAGCAGAGTTAGCTGAGATTTATAAAGCAAAGCGCAAAGCGTGGTGCAGCTACACCCTGGCGTGTGCCGCGGGTATTGATACACTTTTTGCCGGTGCTTTCTTTGCGGGGCGGACAAGCATATAAACCGCATATATCACAAGTGCGATTGCCACGCCGGTCCACAGGCCAAAGCCGCCGCCGGCAAAGAAAACCGCCAATTGATAGAAGACCAGGGCGGCGCAGTATGCAAGCCCGGTTTGATAGCCGATGGCGATCCATGTCCACTTTGCGTTGCCCATTTCACGGTGGATAGCGCCGATGGCGGCGAAGCAGGGGGCGCAGAGCAGGTTGAACACCAGGAAGCTGAAACCGCCGAATGCGGTAAACATGCCGCCGAGATTGCTCCAGATCTCAATGCCGTCCTCAGCCACTTCGGCAGCGCCGAACAGAACGCCAAAGGTGCCGACTACGTTTTCCTTGGCAATCAGGCCGCTGATAGCGGCGACTGCGCCCTGCCAGCTTCCCCAGCCCAAGGGGGCGAATAGGGGGGCCATCATGTTGCCCAGCGATGCCAGGATGGAATCGCCGGAGTTTTCAACCATTTCAAAGCTCCAGCTGAAAGCGCCCAGAAACCATATTGCCACACAGGAAAGCAGGATAATACTTCCGGCCTTCTTGACGAAGGAGAAGCCTCTGTCCCACATGTGTATCAGAACGCTTTTGGGTGCAGGCATGTGATAAGCAGGCAGCTCCATGACAAAGGGGGCGGGATTGCCGGCAAAGCCTTTTGTTTTCTTAAGCACAATGCCGGAGAAAATTATCGCGCCTATACCTATGAAATAGGACAGCGGGGCGACCCAGGGCGATTCGGAGAAGAATGCGCCGGCAATAAGGGCGATAACGGGCAGCTTAGCGCCGCAGGGCATAAATGTAGTGGTGATAATGGTCATTTTGCGGTCTGACTCGTTTTCAATGGTGCGGGAGGCCATAACGCCGGGAACGCCGCAGCCGGTAGCTACCAGCATTGGAATAAAGGATTTGCCCGAAAGGCCGAAGCGGCGGAAGATCCTGTCCATGATAAAGGCTATACGTGCCATATATCCGCAGTCCTCCAAAAGGGCGAGGCAGAAGAAGAGGCAAAGCATCTGGGGCAGGAAGCCGAGAACCGCGCCCACACCGCCGATAATGCCTTCCACAATAAGGCCGGTCAGCCAGTCGGCGCAGCCGATGCCGACCAGGAAGGCTTCGGAGGAAGGGCCGATGAGCTCACCAAACAGCACATCGTTCACCCATCCTGTCAGCATATCGCCGACAGTGGAGATGGAGAAGTAATAGACGGCAAACATGACAAGCGCAAATATGGGCAGAGCCAGTATGCGGTTTGTGACGATGCGGTCGATTTTATCCGATGCGGAAAGGCCTTTCGTGTTCTTTTTGACCAGGTACTTCTTTACCAGCCCCGATATGTAAATATACCTCTGGTTGGTGACTATGCTTTCGCTGTCGTCGTCGAGGGCAGTCTCGCACCCTTTTATAATTTCCTCACAGTCGGCAAGGCTGTCTGCGGACAGGGAAAGCTGGGCAAGAACCTTTTCGTCCCGCTCAAAGAGCTTTATGGCGAACCATCTTAGCAGGCGGGGATCTACCGTGCCGTCAATAATATTTTCGATCTTGCTTATGCAGTCCTCTACCTTTTTTTCAAAAATAGCACCGCTTGTGTGCTGCGCTCCCTTTTGGGAAAGGGAGGCGGCGGCAAGTGCCGCCTCCCGGGAGCCTTCACCTTTGAGCGCGGAGGCTTCGTAGATGGGGCAGCCCAGGGCTTTGGAAAGACCGCTGACATCAATTTTGTCACCCGATTTGCGGACAACGTCCATCATATTTAGGGCGATTACAGTCGGCAGTCCCAGTTCAAGCAGCTGGGTGGTTAAATAGAGGTTGCGCTCAAGATTAGTGCCGTCAATAATGTTTATTATGGCGTCGGGCTTGTCGTTTATCAGATAGTTTCTGGAAACGACCTCCTCAAGGGTATAGGGAGACAGGGAATAGATGCCGGGCAAGTCCTGAATGACAACATCTCTGTTATCCTTAAGAATGCCTTCCTTCTTCTCCACTGTGACGCCGGGCCAGTTCCCAACATACTGGCTGCTGCCGGTAAGGTCATTGAACATGGTGGTCTTGCCGGAGTTGGGGTTGCCGGCAAGTGCTATCTTAATTGACATATTATACTCCTCCAAAAAGTTAGCTTTAACTAACTTGCTTGCAAAAAATTAAATCGGCAGGGAAAGCTCAGAAAGAGGGGAAGCTTACTCCACCTCCACCATGGCGGCATCGGCCCTTCGAAGAGACAGCTCGTATCCGCGGATTTTCACTTCCACCGGGTCGCCCAGGGGGGCCAGCTTGCGTACAAAGACCTCGGTTCCTCGGGTTATGCCCATATCCATGATGCGGCGCTTGACCGGCCCCTCACCATGCAGCTTTAAAACTGTGACGGTTTCCCCGGGATTAATGTCCTTAAGTGTTTTCATTTGCTTCCTCCTGCACTATTATACGTCCGGCCATGCCGCGGGATATTGCCACCCGCGCGCCCTTGACGTCAATTATCATATTTCCGCTCAATTCGGTTATAATTTTTATTGTAGCGCCTTCGATAAAGCCCAGATTGTTGAGATGACGGCGGACATCATCCTTGCCGTGGATTTCCTTTATAAAGTTGGTTTCCCCAATTTGCGCCATAGTAAGCGGCATAATAATAAGCCCTCCTTCATTAGCTTTTGCTAACCAATGAGTCAAAATTAAGTTAGCCCACGCTAACACCTGTATATACAATAACACTGCCGGGGGCAAGTGTCAAGGGGAAAAAGAAAAATCCTGCTGCCCGCAGGATTTTTAGGGCTATAAGCCAAGGTGATATATCCGGTTCGCGTTAGTGAAGAAAACCTCATCAAAATGCTGCGAAGGAATAAGCCGGGAGACAAAGTCGATATAATCGCCGTGATTGACAAGGGGCCAGTCGGTCGCAAACATAAAGCGGTCAAAGGCCATGGGGTACTTAATCCATGTTCGCAGATAATCCATATATCCGCTTTGGTCACGGCAAAAGGCGTCAATATCGTGCCTTCCGCCGTCGAGGATACCGGAAAGGTCGGCGGAGACATTTTCATTTTTATCCATAACGGCCGCGGCGTCAAGCACCCAGGGGTTGCCGAAATGGCAAATGACAAATTGGGTATTGGGAAAGTCGGAGGCCACGTCGTCCACAGTCAGGGGATGGCTGTATTTCAGCTGAGAGCCGGAATTGGCCGTTGCCCCCATGTGGATGGCAACAGGCTTGTTATACTGCGCCGCCAGGTCGTAGAAGGGACGGTAAATATCCTCATATATATAGTGGCGGGAGTATCCCGGATAAAGCTTAATTCCGACGCAGCGGCT
Organism: Oscillospiraceae bacterium; assembly: GCA_031547105.1. Lineage (GTDB taxonomy): Bacteria > Bacillota > Clostridia > Oscillospirales > Butyricicoccaceae > JAVBSJ01. The sequence continues at coordinate 1,560 of JAVBSJ010000032.1, read as the reverse complement.
TGATTTCAAATGCTGCTCGGCAGTGGCAAGGGCGTCTTTCCCGGCGCTTTCAAGATAAGCGTAGTCAAGCCCGATGCAGTAGCTTAAAAAATCGGGATAATCATAAGCGTCTTTGTCAGCCGAGTGGTACCCCATAACAACGGCCCGCTGTATATTGTGTAAAGCAAAGATTTCCCTTAAGCCGGCTTCGGTATTTTTATTTCCGCAGGCCTTTGCAAGAGAATCAAAGCCGGTATTTTGTCTGAAATGGATATGTGCATCAATTATTTTCAATATAGGCCCCTTTTCCGCCTGCTGCGACAGCAGACCCGGATTTTGCGTTCCAGTACATAATAGCCCAAAACTTAACGCAATGCAAGTCTGAACACGGGGTTAAGGAGTGAGGGCGTTGCCAGTCTGCCAAGTTAAGGGCAGGCGCAGTGCTTTTAAGCAGTCCGGGGAAATAAAAGCTCCCGCGGCTATGCCGCGGGAGCAAGAGCTAGCTTCAGCTTACAGCTTGGCGCCGCATTTGTCACAGAAGTTCATATCGGCTGCGTTTTCAACGCCGCAGGTGGGGCACACCTTGGGTGCGGGAGCCTCTGCCTTATCACAGGTGCACTCTTCGCACTGGCATTCATGCTCTATCTTGCAGCCGCAGTCCTTGCAGAACTTTGCGTCAGCAGAGTTTTTTGCGCCGCAGGCAGGGCAGGCCGCCGAAGCGCCCGCAGGAGCGGCAGGGGTGTAGGGGGTAGCCTTTTCTGCCTTGAGGGAGGCAATTTCAGCCTGGATGGCAGAAATTTTGTCGAGGTTCTCCTTGATCATGTCGCAGATTTCGGTGGCCTCTGAATCAAGGGAGATGCCCTCAAGATAAAGGTTGAGATAATGCTCTCCAAGCTGGGATTTGAGATCGGAAATAGCGGCGTTGGTGGAAACTATTCTCGCATTGAGCTTGCCGATTTCCAGCATGTCCCCGGTTTTGTCTCCAACCTGCTTTGCGATATCGGTGAGTTTATCAAATAATGCCATTTTAATCAATCCTCTCTAGTTTATAAGGCTATTCTATCTTTTATTGTAGCACTAACACAATGAATTTTTTGTAAATAATACCGAGATTGGAATTATTTGACGGTAATTACCCTGACAGTGCCGCCGTCTGCCGCAGGCCTGTCAAGATACAGGGAAAACTGGGTGTAATTTGCCCGCGCCTCGGTCAGTGAGGAGAGGAAGGTTTCCGATTCGGTGGCGTATATGACGACGTCATCACTTAGTGCAACATAGGTTCCGTCAATATTGACGCCGGCCAGGTTTACAAACTTGTCGCGAGTTACGGTGTCACTCTTTGTCAGCTTAAATGAAGGAGCGTCAAAGTTGTATTTCCTTGCCCCTTCGCCTACCAGGTCAGAGGCCACAGCCGCCGGAACATAGCTGCCGGTAACCTCCATCTGGGGCTTGATAAAGGTGGAATAGGTGTAGGTCTGAGAGCCGGCGCGGACGGTAAAGGTGTACTGGTCGCGGTAGGTAGCGTCCCAAATGGGCTTGCCGCCCTCACCTGTCTCGGCGGGGAGAACCTTTACGTTCTCA
>JAVBSJ010000157.1:0-3726 GCA_031547105.1 Oscillospiraceae bacterium | reverse complement strand
CTCATAGCTGAGAGTTTTTCCCTTCAGCCATGAAAAGTCGCTCCCCGCCACAAAGCGGTCATGTACAGGGATGCTTTTGACCACCTTTATCCCCTGATGCTCGCAGGGAAGGTTGACAAAGGCCAAATCAATCCTGCCGGTGCGAAGCAGCCCGATGGTTTCAGTGCTGACACGGTTGTATATGCGCAGCTTGATTTTCGGGTAAGCGCGGCTGAACATGGCAAGCGCAGGAAGCAGGTAATGCCGCGATATTGTATCGCCGACGCCTATACGCAGCTCGCCCGCCTCAAGAAGCTTTATTCTGCTTACCTGCTCCTCCGCCTCTTCAAAAAGCGCGAGGGCGTGGCCTGTGCGCTCAAAAAGCATCTGACCTTCGGCAGTCAGCTCCACCCCCTTTGAGCCCCGAAGAAAAAGCGCCACGCCAAGGGCCTCCTCCATCGCTTTTATAGCCTGGCTGACGGCACTTTGGGTTAAAAACAGCTGCTCCGCCCCGGCGGTAAAGCTGCCGTTTTGCGCCACCTTATAGAAAATGCGGTACTGATCCAGCTTGACATTCACATAATCACCTCTAATGTTTAACATTAAAAATATTAATTTTACTAATGCTTTCAACAATAGTATAATGCACCTGTAGGAAAAAACAACCCTCTATTTTAAGGAGAACGAAAATGGAAAGACATTTTGGCACAGTTGTGCGAGGTGTGCGCACCCCCATCATCCGCCAGGGCGATGACATTGTCGCCATAACGGTGGACAGCATTGTAACCTCTGTCACTGAAGAAAATATAGCGCTTGTAGACCGTGACGTTGTCGGTATTACCGAGGCTGTTGTCGCCCGCGCCCAGGGCAATTACGCAAGCGTTGATGATATTGCGTCCGATATTAAGGCCAAATACGGTGAGGACACTGTGGGCGTCATATTCCCGATTCTCAGCCGCAACCGCTTTGCCATTTGCCTTAGGGGCATAGCCCGCGGCGCTAAAAAAATGGTGCTGATGCTGTCATACCCCTCGGACGAGGTGGGCAACCACCTGCTGGATCTTGACCAGCTTGACGCCGCCGGCATCAACCCCTTTACCGACGTTTTGACTGAGGAGCGGTTTGTTCAGCTGTTCGGCCATTCAAAGCACCCCTTTACCAGCGTCGACTACATCACATATTACCGTCAGCTTATCGAGGCTGAGGGCTGCGAGGTGCAGGTTATTCTGGCCAACGACTGCCGCGCTATCCTAAAATATACCGATTCTGTTTTGGCCTGCGACATCCATTCCCGCAGGCGCACCGAAAGGCTGCTTAAGGCCGCCGGGGCAAAAAAGGTACACTGCCTTGACCAGATCCTCACCTCTCCCGTGGGCAGCAGCGGATATAATGAGCTTTACGGCCTCCTGGGCAGCAACAAGGCAACCGAGGACACAATCAAGCTCTTCCCCCGTAATTGCCAGCCGGTAGTTGACGCCATCCAAAAGAGCCTGCTTGAAAAAACCGGCAAGAATATTGAGGTCATGATTTACGGCGACGGCGCCTTTAAGGATCCTGTGGGCAAGATTTGGGAGCTGGCTGACCCGGTCGTCTCACCCGCATACACCCCGGGGCTTGAAGGCCAGCCCAATGAAGTGAAGCTTAAGTATCTGGCCGACAACCAGTTTGCCAGCTTGTCGGGCGATGAGCTGAAAAGCGCCATCACCAAGTATATCGCGGAAAAAGATTCCGACCTGACGGGGCAGATGGTGTCCCAGGGCACAACCCCCCGCAGGCTGACCGACCTTATCGGTTCCCTTTGTGACCTGACCTCCGGCTCAGGCGACAAGGGCACCCCGGTAATCCTGATACAGGGCTACTTCGACAACTACGCAAAATAGCGTTACACCTCTGCAGGTATTTTGTTAAAACAGGGGCACTGCTGTACAGCAGTGCCCCTGTTCTCTATATTATCAGCCTTTAGTCTGGATAACGGTGCCGCCTCACAGCACTTTGTCACCGATATTTTTCACCCTGTCCAGTATTTCCCTAACCGTCAAAAGGCGGCTGCCCTGCGCCGGCCTGACCGGCGCTGACGGCGGCGGAGGGGCAGAAGGAGCCTGCCGGGGAGCGGTTGCCGGCTGTGACGGCATCTGCGGTGCATCGGGCTGGGGCTGGACTGAGGGTGTCACCGTGGGGCCAACCGGGGGCGTTATCTTTGGCCCCTCCGGCTGGGTCTGTACGGCGCGGGGCTCATTGGCCTTATTGAGCTGCTCCAGCCGGTATATCTCCCGCTCCTCCGCTTCCTTCACAGCCTGCGCCAGCAGCATAAGCTCCTTGGAAACCTCACTTGCGCGCAGCTTGAAAAGGTCAAACAGCTCTTCGGCGCTGCCTTCGCCATCCTGACGGCGCAGAAGCGCTTCCGCCGCGCGCGCTTCGGTCGCCTCCTCCTGCCGGGTTTTAACGGCGCTTAACCGGGCATTTTCCTCAGACAAAAGGGCGCACTGCTTTTCCAGCAGCTCTACCTGCTGCGCCAATCCCTTTGCCATGTTTTCCTGCTGGACTGCCTTGGCGCGCTCCTCCTCCAACGCCTCAAAGGCGGCGGAAACCCTAAGACTGGCGGCAGAAAGGCTTGTCCGCAGCTCCTTGGCCGTGTCGGCAAATGCCCCCCCGATGCGCTGTGCTTCGGCCAGCTGGGTGCGAAGCTCGGCTATCAGGCGGTTGTTCTCCCCCTCGTCGGCGCGAAGCTGCTCTATATCCTTATCCTTTTCTTCAATAGCTGTTTTTCTTTCGGCGGCCATTTTTTCCAAGTAGGATATAACATCCTGTTTGTTAAAGCCCGAAAGGGATACCCTAAATATTTTCTCCACTTCTTTCACCTTTCCTCGCCGGTATTTTTAGCGATAAGCCTGTCGATATCCTCAAAATCCCTGATTCCGACAGCCCTCTCCGCCGCGTGCCCTCCCACAAAAAGGATAAAGGCCGGTATAGCCGTCACGCCGTAGCGGGTCATCAGAAAGGGTTCGCTGTCAGGATCTATGATTAAAACCTCTGCTTTGCCACGCCATTCCTGCTCAATTTCCTCCACAACAGCAGTCATGGCCCGTGAAGGCTCTGACCAATCGGCCATAAAGCAGACAAGGCTGGTTCTTTGCTCCTCCAGCACTATTCTGCCGAAGCCGGCCTCATCAATATTCTGCGGAAGCTGACTTTGCATAATTCCTCCTTATTCAGGAGATTTCTTAGCATATTATGTCAAAAAACCTCTCGTAGCGCACTCTTTTTCTTATATTATATCAATTCAAATGGCATTTACAAGCATTATATGTCGTGGTATAATATCCGTTGTGTGGTTGTCGTACAGTGCGATCAAGGCTATACCTCCTTCCCGCTGTATGGTGATAGTTCCACATGCGCAAAGCGCAAGGGCGTTATAATCTGTCCAACATGGTTTATCGCTTACGCAAATATGCGCCCGTAGCTCAGCTGGATAGAGCGTTGGACTCCGACTCCAAAGGTCGCAGATTCGAATTCTGTCGGGCGTACCATAAGAAAGGCCTGCACCGAAGGTGCAGGCCTTTCTTATGGTGTCCAGGGTAGATTCATAAGCGCCTCGGAGGGAATGAATCCCTCCGGCGCGGTTCGCCGGACTCCCGGCGCGCGGCAGAAGCCGCGTAACCTTCGGTGTGGCTCTTCTTTATGGTGTCCGCGCTATATCCACAGGCGCCTCGGAGGGAATGAATCCCGACAAAGCTATTTAAAGCTTGT
>JAVBSJ010000117.1:0-5613 GCA_031547105.1 Oscillospiraceae bacterium | reverse complement strand
GCCGCTGCTGGTGCTGGCCGGCGCAGGGAGCGGCAAAACAACGGTGCTTATAAACCGTATCATAAACCTGCTGAAATACGGCAGCGCCTATGAATCGGATACGGCACCGACCTGGGCAAGAGAAAGCGACCTTGAAAAGCTGGCAGGCGCCCTGGGGGATGAGGGTTATTTGGATGAAGGGGAGCTGCGCAGGCTTTGCGCTGTCGACCCTCCAAAGGCATATGAAATTATCGCCATCACCTTTACCAATAAGGCGGCGGGAGAGTTTAAAAGCCGCCTGGAGGTCGCCTGCGGTGAGGAGGCAAACGATATTTGGGCTCACACCTTTCACTCCGCCTGCACGCGCATCCTCCGCAGGGACATAGAAAAGCTGGGGTATTCCAAGAGCTTTACGATTTATGACGATGACGACAAGAAGAAGCTTCTTGGCCGCATAATCAAGGACATGGGCTTTGACGAGCGGCGGTTTGATATAAAGGTGGTGGCCTCGGTCATTGCAGGGGCAAAGGATAACCTGATGTCTCCCGACACCTTTGCCGCAGAGGTAATAGACGATTATTTCCAGAAAACGGTTGCCCGTATTTATGCCGCATATCAGAAGGAGCTTCTGGCCTCAAGCGCACTGGATTTTGATGACATCATCTGCAAAACGGTGGAGCTGCTTCAGTCCAACGATGAAGTTCGGGATTATTACCAGCGCAAGTTTAAATATGTGCTGGTGGATGAATATCAGGACACCAACCACGCCCAGTACGTTCTCTGCTCCTTGCTTGCGGGCGGCTACAACAACCTCTGCGTTGTGGGTGATGATGACCAGAGCATATATAAGTTCCGGGGGGCGACGATTGCCAATATTTTGGAGTTTGAGCAGCAATATCCCCAGGCCGTCACCATCAGGCTTGAGCAGAATTACCGCTCCACCTCCAACATCCTTTCGGCGGCCAACAGCGTTATAGCCAAAAACGCCGCGAGAAAGGGCAAGACCCTCTGGACGGATAACGGTGTAGGCGATATGGTTTCGGTCTATATAGGTGAAACGCAGGATGAGGAAGGGCAGTTTATTGCCAAAACCATTCTGGAGGGCGTCGCAGCAGGAGGAAAGCATAAGGACTTTACAGTGCTTTACAGAAACCACGCTTTGTCCAATAATTTAGAGGCTGCATTTAAAAGAAACGGCGTGCCCTACCGGATAGTCTCCGGCTTGCGCTTCTTCGACCGCGCCGAGGTTAAGGACATGCTGGCCTACCTGTGGGTCATAAATAACCCCTCTGACCTTATACGGCTGACGCGCATAATCAATGTCCCCGCCCGGAAAATAGGGGCAAAGGCTGTAGATTCCCTGCTGTATTTTGCGGACAGGGAAGGCACCTCGGTTTTTGATGTGGCGGTGCGCTGCGCCGATTATCCCGAGCTTTCCAGAAGTGCTCCGGCCATAACGGCTTTTACTGATATGATTCTGTCCTTTGTAGTCAAAAAGGACAGTGTGCCCCTTATTGACCTTTATGATGAGCTGCTGGAGGCTTCAGGCTATCTCGCCCATCTTCAGGCACTGGGAAATGAGGGCAAGACGCGCATTGAAAACGTGCTGGAGCTTAAGTCCAATATTTTCGAGTACTGTGAGCGGGAAGAGGAGCCTACCCTCGCCGGATTTTTGGAAGAGGTATCTCTTTTTTCCGACATCGACCGCTACGACACCGATGCCGATGCCGTAACCATGATGACAATGCACTCGGCCAAGGGGCTGGAGTTTGATACCGTATTCATATGCGGCGCGGATGAGGGCGTTTTCCCGTCCTACAGGTCGATGGATTCTCAGGAGGAAGTAGAGGAGGAGCGCAGGCTTTGCTATGTGGCAATGACAAGGGCAAAAAAGCAGCTTTATATAACATCTGCCCGCCGCAGGCTCCTGTACGGACAAACAACCTACGGCAAGCTTTCCCGCTTTGTTGAGGAGATCGCCCCCGAATGTGTGAAGCGCAGCCAGAATTACGACAGGCGCGCGCAGCAGGCGTATGCGGAGCGGCCTCAGCCGGTTTACCGCGCCCCTAAGGTCGGGCTTAACATCTGTCCCCAGGAGCAAAACAAATCTGTACTGTTCCAAAACGGAGATGCCGTTACACATAAGGCTTTTGGCAGGGGGAAGATCCTAAACGTCACTCCTATGGGGGGAGACGTACTGCTGGAAATCGCCTTTGAGCAGGCGGGGACAAAGATGATGATGGCAAAAACAGCATCGCAATACATCACAAAGGGTTAAAATACCGCCAATTGCAGTTAATAAATAGGGTTTTTGATATATTTAACTAAAAAACCCTTGCGCTTATAGTCACTTTATGCTAATATGTTAGGGCATGTAATACGGATGGTCCTCTGCCAATGTCAAGGCACGAACATCTATGATGAAAGGAAATCTGCTATGGATTTAATTAAAAAATTGACAGAGACCCAGCTTAAGGAAAATGCCGGCAATTTTGGAATAGGTGACACCATTAAGGTTCACGCCAAGATTAAGGAAGGCACAAGAGAAAGAATACAGGTCTTTGAGGGCACCGTTATTGCCAGAAAGCACGGCGGCATTCAGGAGACTGTCACCGTAAGACGTATGTCCTACGGTATCGGCGTTGAGAAGACATTTCCCATTCACTCCCCAAACATCGAAAAGTTTGAGGTCGTGCGCAAGGGTAAAGTCAGGCGCGCCAAGCTCTATTATCTGCGTGACAGGGTCGGTAAGGCTGCCAAGGTCAAGCAGAGCGTTTAATAGTACGAAAGAGGGGGAGCCGTTTAAGCTCCCCTCTATTTCATTATTATGAAACTATGAATGAAGTGTGACTGTATGAAAAACCAAACTAAAACTGAAAACAATACGGCAGGTAAGGAGCTTTTTTCATGGGGGCAGGCACTTGTGTTCGCCCTTGTCACGCTTGTCATTGTCAACACCTATGTTGTTCGTATTTCCGGGGTAAAGGGCACCTCCATGTTCCCCACACTGCTTGACGGAGAGCGCGTTTTGGTGCAGGTTGCCGGATATTCAACGCCGGAGAAGGGCGATATTGTCGTTGTAATTGCGGATAATTTTGATGATGAACCGCTGGTCAAGCGCGTCATCGGCATTGCCGGCGATATTATTGACATTGACCCCTCAAACGGCGATGTGACTGTGAACGGCGATGTGCTTTATGAGCCTTATATAAACGCCAAAATCCTCAACAGGGGCAACCATGAGTACCCTTATACTGTGCCGGAGGGTTGTATTTTCGTCATGGGAGATAATCGAAACCACAGCTCGGACAGCCGTGTGGAATCCATAGGCGCCATACCCTATGACAATATTATCGGCAAGGTGTTTTTCAGCATTTGGCCAATATCGATCTTCGGTAAAATTGTATGAGCATTAACTGGTATCCCGGCCATATGGCCAAGACCCGCAGACTTATGCTGGCCGATCTGAAGCATATCGACATGGTGTGCGAGCTGGTCGACGCCCGCATTCCCAGAAGCTCCAGAAACCCCGATTTAATCAAGCTGTCTGCAAACAAGTATCGTATGCTTGTGCTTAACCGGGCTGATCAGGCTGATCCCATTAGCACTAAAAAATGGTTGGAGCATTATAAAAAAGAAGGCTATACCGTCATTGACACCGACAGCAAGCACGGGGGCTTTAATAACCGTTTTGTTTCAGCCGTCAACGAATGCTGCGCCGAGGTCATTGCCAAAAATGAGGCCAAGGGGCTGAACCGCACCATAAAAGCCATGATAATGGGCATTCCCAATGTGGGGAAGTCCTCTTTTATAAATCGGCTGCTTGGCAAAAAATCGGCCATCGCCGCCGACCGTCCCGGTGTAACGCGGCATAATTCATGGTTTAACCTGGCGGGGAAGTTTGACTTTATGGATACCCCGGGTATGCTGTGGCCAAAGATAGAAAGCGACGAAATCGGGTACAAGCTGGCTTTTTGCGGCACCATTAAAGATGAAATACTTGACAGGGAAGATTTGGCCTGTCAGCTTATAAAAACGCTTTCAGATGTTGCGCCCAAAAGCCTTATTGAGCGGTACGGCATTGAAAGCGTTGACGCCCGGCAGCCATATGAAGCCCTGTGCGAAATTGCCCAAAAGCGCCATTATATCAAGGGCGGAGAGCCGGACACAGAGCGCATGGCCATAACGCTTTTGGATGAGTTTCGCTCCGGCAAGCTGGGGCGCATAACACTGGAGATGCCATGATGGATATGTATGGGTTGGAGCTCCGCCTGATGGCTGAGGGGATAAGCCCTGTTTGCGGAATTGACGAGGCCGGGAGAGGTCCGCTGGCCGGACCGGTTTGCGCCGCATGCGTCATCCTTGACCCTCTGCGCCCCATCGAAGGGCTGAATGACTCCAAAAAGCTCAGCGAAAAAAAGCGCGATGCGCTGTTTGCGGAGATAACCGAAAAAGCCGTGGCTTATGGCATAGCTTTTGCCACGGTGGAGGAGATAGAGCAGGTCAATATTCTCAATGCCACCTTTCTTGCCATGAAGCGCGCCTTTGATTCTTTGCCTGTTAAACCGGCAATTGCACTGGTTGACGGCAATAAGGAGCCGGGTTTCGGCATCGCAACACAGTGTATCGTTGGCGGTGACGGCAAATGCGCATGCATCGCGGCGGCATCCATACTGGCAAAAGTTACCCGTGACCGTTATATGCGGGAAATGGACGGGAAATACCCCGTGTACGGCTTTGGCGTTCATAAGGGCTATGGAACTGTGGCGCACTACGCCGCTATAAGGGAGCACGGCATTTGCGATATACACCGCCGCTCCTTTCTGAAAAAGTATTTTGCGGGCAACAGCGATGAACAGTAAGCTGCTGGGCAGAGAAGGTGAGGCCATCGCGGCAGACTATCTGCGAAAGCAAGGGTACCGCATACTGGCAAGCGGCTATCACAGCCGCTACGGCGAGATTGATTTGATTGCGCAAAAGGATGAGGTCGTGGCTTTTGTTGAGGTCAAGCTGAGGAAAAACGGCAGTATTGTCCGCGCTTTTCAGGCCGTCAACAGGAGCAAGCAGGAAAAAATCATGCTGACAGCTGAAATATGGGTGGCGGAAAACAATTGCCGCGCCCAGTATAGCTTTGATATTATTGAGGTGTACACAGAAAACGGTACTGTCAATCACATAAAAAACGCATTTGTGTGAGTTTGGAGATTTATGGCACTTTACGCAATTGGAGATCTGCACCTTTCGGAAGCCGTGCAGAAGCCTATGGATGTTTTTGGCGGAGCGTGGACGGATTATCGCAATAAGATTATTGCCGGACTCGAAGGTACCCTTAAGGAGGGAGACTGCCTGCTGCTCTGCGGCGATATTTCATGGGGGATGAGCCTTGGGGAGGCGCTTTCCGATTTCAGACTTATTGACAATTTCCCCGGTACAAAAATTGCTTTGAAGGGAAATCATGACTATTGGTGGGAAACCGTCACCAAGATGGACAATTTTTTTGCCGAAAATGGTGTAAACAGCTTGATTTTTCTTCATAATAATTGTATTTTTTATAATGGTATCGCTTTGTGCGGTACGCGGGGGTGGTACTTTGATCCCAGCGATGACACCGCCGGAGATGAAAAGATCTTTAAG
>JAVBSJ010000118.1:0-5030 GCA_031547105.1 Oscillospiraceae bacterium | reverse complement strand
ATGCTGCATACTGTTGTTTGCCCTGGTCACCTTGGGCGGGGAAACATACCCCGTCACCGTGACATCGGGGAAGCTGCCCTTTATTGGCTGCAAGGAGTCTGCAAGCGCTTTCCCTCCCGCGGCGGCAATAACATTTATCAGCTTTCCGTCACCGTTGCTGAAAAAGCTCTCACGCTTATCCTTGATAAGTGTAAAGGAAATCTCCGGATGGGCCAGAGCGGCATTTATCACCGCCGATTCCACATAGGAGGCCTCAGTGGTGTCCTTTTTCAAAAACTTCATGCGGGCAGGTACATTATAAAAAAGCTCCCTTATGGAAATCGTCGTCCCCTTCGGGCAGGACATTTCCTCCAGCAGGGTCTGCTCCCCGCCCTCTATTGCAATGTGAGTGCCTTCCATCTCGGCCTGACTTCTGGTAAACATATCGACGCGGGAAACGGCGCTTACCGCTGCAAGCGCCTCACCGCGAAAGCCCAGGGTGCCGATATTAAGCATATCCCCCGGCTCTCTTATTTTGCTTGTGGCGTGACGCAAAAAGGCCTTCGGCACATCCTCCGGCACCATCCCGACCCCGTCGTCGGTCACCCTGATATACTCTATGCCGCCGCTCTTGATCTCCACCGTTATGCGCCTCGCCCCCGCGTCAACGGAGTTTTCCACAAGCTCCTTGACTACCGAGCCGGGACGCTCCACCACTTCTCCCGCAGCAATGAGATTGGCCATCTGCGGCGAAAGTATGTTTATTTTACCCAATCCCTAACACTCCTTCGCTATGTTTACCAGCTCGCACAACACTGACAGCGCCTCTATGGGTGTGAGCGTATTGTAATCAATTCTTTTAAGCCGCTCTGTCAGCTCGTTCCCTGTAAGGGAGCCCAGGCTGACCTGCCCGTCATCCTCCTGCAAAGCATTGGAGGCGGGGGGGAGTGCGCCTTTATCTTCAATAGTCTTAAGCACCTGATATGCCCGCTTGACTACGCCCTGCGGCAGACCCGCCAGCTTTGCAACCTCTATTCCGTAGCTGTCGCCGGTTGCGCCGCGGACGATTTTCTTGATAAACACAATTTCGTCGCCCCTCTTTTTGACGACGATGTTGTAGTTTTTGATACCCTCAACCTCACCCTCCATGTCGCAAAGCTCATGATAATGGGTGGCGAAAAGGGTTTTAGCTCCGAGAGTTTTTTTGCCGGCCACATATTCCAGCACGGCGCGGGCAATTGCCATTCCGTCAAAGGTTGATGTGCCTCTGCCTATCTCATCCAGGATCAGCAGGCTGCGCTTTGTGGCATTTTTAAGTATGTCGGAAACCTCGTTCATTTCCACCATAAAGGTGGATCGGCCTGAGGAAAGGTCGTCAGAGGCGCCGATGCGGGTAAACACCCGATCACAAATGCCGATGCGGGCGCTCTCCGCCGGGACAAAGCTGCCGCACTGAGCCATAATCGCAATAAGCGCCACCTGACGCATATATGTGGATTTTCCGGCCATGTTTGGGCCGGTGATTATATAGGCGCGGTTGCCCTCGCAGTCCAGATAAGCGTCATTTGGGACGAAATAGGCGCCGTCCAGCATACGCTCCACCACAGGGTGACGCCCCTCTTTTATGTCAATGACGTCGGATATATCCACTTCTGGCATAACATAGGCATTCTTTTCCGCAACAAAGGCAAGTGAACACAGCACGTCGACCGTCGAAAGGACATCGGCAGTCTGCTGCACCCTGAGAACCTCTGCCGCCACCCTTTCACGCAGCTGCTGAAAGAGGGTATATTCAAGCGCGCACAAACGGTCACTGGCAGAAAGAACCTCTCCCTCCAGTTCCTTAAGCTCCTGAGTTATATACCGCTCACAATTGGTCAGGGTCTGCTTGCGGATATATGAATCGGGCACAAGGTCGATATTTCCTCGGCTGACCTCTATGTAATACCCAAAAACCTTGTTGTAGCCGACCTTGAGGTTTTTGATGCCGGTAAGCGCCCGCTCCCGCGTTTCGATAGCGGTCAAGCGGCCGGTTCCGCCGGAAAGCAGCTCTCTCAGGCTGTCCACATCGGCATTCCAGCCCTCTCTGATTATCCCTCCCTCACGTACGGAAAAGGGCGGCTGAGGGGCTATGGCTTCCTCCACAAGCCCTTGTATATCGGAAAGGCAATCCAGCTTTTTGCGCAAAGCGGCAAAGTACGGGGCATCCAGCGCGGACAACAGCTCATCGAGCCGCGGCAGCCGCATGCATACCCCCGCAAGCGAGACAAGCTCCTTGCCGCCGGCTGTGCCGTAAACAATGCGGGCAATTATGCGTTCAACGTCCTGTATTCCGGAAAGCAGCTCCCGCAGCTCGCCCATAACCTCTGAGTTCGCCAGAAGGCAGGCTAATGCCCTTTGCCGCTCGGTTATGGCGGGGACGCTCAAAAGCGGCTTTTCCAGCCACTGGCGCAGCTTGCGTGCGCACGCTGAGGTCTTTGTATGGTCAAGCACCCACAGCAGAGAGCCCTTCTTCTGCCCCGTGCTGAGAGAAGCCGTTATCTCAAGGTTTTTCCTTGCGGTTGTATCCAGCTGCATATATTGAGAGCCGGAATAAACCTCCAGCGTCCTGATGTGAGAGAGGTCGTTTTTCTGGGTTTCATGCAGATAGGAAAGCAGCCCTCCCGCAGCCATGACAATGCCACGCTCAAGGTTGGGAGGCAGACCGTCCGCCAGCTGTTTTGCCAGCATTTCACGGGCGTTTCCCTCACGAAAGCGCCATTCTCCGCCATGCTCGATATGGCGGTTTCCCGCGCCCAGGGCAGCTGTCAGCCCTTTGTCGGAGTAAAGGCTGTCGGACAGGATGATTTCACTGGGGCTGAAACGGGCGGCTTCATTTTTAAGGCTGTCCTTGGCCCCCTCGCCCTCAAGCGCCACTGCCGTCATCTGGCCTGTGGACATATCGCAGAAGCACACCCCGCCGCCCAGGCTGTCCAGATAAGCGCAGGCGATGAAGTTGTTTCTCCCCTCCTCCAGCATGGAGCTCTCAATAACAGTGCCGGGTGTAATGGTGCGTACAATGTCCCGCTTGACCAGGCCTTTGGCCAGGGCGGGATCCTCCATCTGCTCACAGATGGACACCTTGTACCCCTTTTGAATCAGACGGGCTATGTACCCCTCAGCCGAGTGGTAGGGCACGCCGCACATGGGCGCCCGCTCCTCCTGGCCGCAGTCCCTCCCGGTCAGCACCAGCTCAAGCTCCTTGGAGGCCACCCGGGCATCGTCAAAAAACATCTCGTAAAAGTCGCCGAGACGGTAAAAAAGTATGCTGTCCCGGTTTTGCTCTTTAATTTCCCGGTACTGCTGCATCATCGGTGTAAAGCCGGCCAAGTTATCACCTACCCTAGTCTTCCACCCTGCCCAAAAGTGCCCAGGTGGAGCTTTTCTCTATAACGGCGCGGGCATACTGCCCCTCGCGCCCCTCTGCTTCCCGCAGGTATACCAGCTTGAAGCCTTCAGTGCGGGACTGTATGCTGTATTCATTGTTGTGTCCGCTTTCGTTGCCCTCATCCCCAACAAGCACGCGGACTGTTTTGCCCACCAGCTCGTCATTTTTCTCCTTGGAAATGCGGTTTTGAAGCTCCAGCAGCCTGTCGAAATTGCGCTGCTTGTCCTTCTTTGGCATAGGGTCGGGCATATCGTAGGCCGGAGTTCCCTTGCGGGGAGAAAAAATAAAGGTGAACAGGGAGTCGAAACGCACCTCCTCCAAAAGAGAAAGGGTCTGTTCAAAATCCTCGTCCGTTTCCCCGGGAAAGCCGACAATAATGTCGGAGGTCATGGTCAGATCGGGCATGACGCTGCGGGCATAGGCCACCAGCTCGAGATACTGCTCCCTCGTATATCTGCGGTTCATCTTTGCAAGCACCGCGGAGCTGCCCGCCTGCACAGGCAAATGTATGGAATTGCATACCTTGTCGCACCGCGCCATGGTGTCAAACAGTTTTTTTGAAGCGTCCTTGGGGTGGCTGGTCATAAACCGCACCCTGAAATCCCCCTCAAGGTCATTTATCATGGCCAGCAGGTCGGGAAAATCGGGGGCTCCTGTAAGGTCACTTCCGTAGGAGTTGACATTTTGCCCAAGAAGTGTGATGTCTTTATACCCCTCATCCAAAAGCCCCTTGAACTCGGCCAAAATAGCCTCAGGCGTGCGGGAACGCTCCCTCCCCCTGACATGGGGGACAACGCAATAGGTGCAAAAATTGTTGCAGCCGTACATTATGGAAAGCCACGCCTTATGCCCCTTTTTGCGCACCGGCTTTACGCCCTCGATAATTACCCCTTTTTCGTCCCCTTCAAGATCAAATACCCGCGCTTTTTCAACGAGGGACTTGTGGAGCAGCTGAGGAAACCTGGCAAGCGCGTGGGTGCCGAAAACAATATCAATGTAAGGGTAGCTGTTTTTAACCTTGTCCGCAACATGCTCCTGCTGCGCCATGCAGCCGCACAAGACGGTGACAAGCTCCGGGTTCTGCCGCTTGGCATGGGAAAGCTCCCCTATATTTCCGTACACCCGCTTTTCGGCATGATCCCGTATTGCGCAGGTGTTGACGGCGACCAAAGACGCCTCTCCCACCTCATCTGTAAAGCCAAAGCCCATGTCAACCAGCATACCCCTTATAAGCTCCGTATCGGCCTCATTCTGCTGGCAGCCAAAGGTCTGCGTCAGGGCGAGGGGCTGTTTTTCCCCTCTTTCGGCATATATCTGTCTTACTTTATCACAAAAATCCTGCTGCGCCGCCGCATCACTTGCGGACAGCACCCTCGTTTCTCTTTCCATCTTTCCTCCGGGAACAGCGCCGAAAACGGCGAAGCTTTATTGTAGGGCAGCACAGGCCGCCTGACATTAATCATTTTATTTTAACACAGCATATGCCGTTTTGTAAAGAAATCTGCACCAAATTATACTATATCTATATCCGTCCAGCGGGCTGGCTGTGCCTGCTCAATCGCCCTTGCCGGCGCCTTGCGTTCATGCAGCAAAACAGCCGCTTTGCGATATGCAGCAAAGCGGC
>JAVBSJ010000094.1:0-7983 GCA_031547105.1 Oscillospiraceae bacterium | reverse complement strand
CAGTACCAAAAGCTTAAAAAGCGTGTCCGCTTCATGTATGAAAACGGCAGCATGAGCTATTTGAGTGTTCTGCTTTCCTCTGATGATTTTTCGGATTTTTTGTCCAGGTATGAAATCGTTACCCAAATATCAAAATATGATAAGGGTCTTTTTGAGGATTTGAAGGCCATCAAGGAATCCATAGCGGCGCAGAAGCTTTCTTTGGAGGCCGATATGGCGTCGGCGGTTGAGCTTAAGGCCGCGCTGGTGCAGAAGGAAGCCGAGCTGGAGGCGGAATATGACGCCCGCTCCAAACAGATGAAAACCATTGAAAAGGCGGAGGGTGACGCGGCCAAGCTTTATCTTGAGATCGAAGCCGAGGAAGACCGCCTTGCTGAGGAAATCAAAAATGCGGTGGCGGCGCTGGCAAAGGATTCAACCTATGTGGGGGGCACCTTTATGTGGCCGCTGCCTGCCGCCAACAATGTCATCACCAGCAAATACGGCATGCGCAAGCACCCGGTGACCGGGGTATACAAGCTGCATACCGGCGTTGACATGAGGGCGACCAAGGGCACGACTATCTATGCTGCCAACTCCGGCACCGTTATCACCGCGACCTATTCCTCCGCATACGGCAATTATGTGGTCATTGATCACGGCGGAGGCGTGGCAACCCTTTATGCCCATATGAGCAAGATGAACTGCTCCAAGGGGGATAAGGTCAGTCAGGGGGCGGTCATCGGGTATGTAGGCTCCACCGGTTATTCCACCGGCCCGCACCTGCATTTTGAGATAATTAAAAACGGCAACTATATCAATCCTCTTGATGAGTTTCCGAACTTCAAGGTAATATATTCGTAATACAATTGGAGACGCAAACAAAATGATGAAGAAAAAGGTTTCACTCGCCACCACACTGATGCTTGTGCTGCTGGCTGTCACTGCTACGGCAAACGTGTTTATTCTCGGCATGGGTGAGTTTTACAGCGATAAGCTGGGAGATGTGCAGAACACTGAGAGCGAGTATCGCCGCCTTAAGGAGCTTGAGGAGGTCATTGGCCGCTATTTTGTCGGTGAGTTTGAGGGGGATACAGCAATGGACGGCGCCCTGGCCGGATATGTAAACGGACTGGGCGACAAATGGTCCTCCTATTATACTGAGGAGCAGTACCAGCTGTTGCTTAAACAGCAGGAGAACTCTTATTACGGCATCGGGGTTACCATATCTACAGAGGTATCGGAAGGGTACAGCATTATTTCCGTCGTGCCCGGCGGCCCGGCAGAAAAGGCGGGGCTGAAGGTTCTGGATGTTATCACCGATATTGACGGAGTCTCGATAAGCGAGTTTGCAACCTATACCGACGTTGTCAATGTCGTGCGCGGAGAGGAAGGCACAATAGTTAATATCGGTGTCAGGCGGGGGGATCAGCTGCTGCATTTTGATATTGCCCGCGGGACGGTTTACAACCAGGGGGTAGAGTATGAGATGATGCCCCAGAATATCGCCTATTTTTATATTTCCGGGTTTGACAAAAATGTCGACGTAGAGTTTAACTCCAAGCTGAACGAAGCGCTGGCGCAGGGGGCGAAAGGCCTGATTTTTGACGTTCGCTTCAACGGCGGCGGTTATGTGGATGTGATGTGCAATATGCTTGACCCCCTTCTGCCGGAGGGCACAATAATCAGCATGAGCGACAAAAAGGGAAAAACCACCGAATATAAATCGAAGGCCGATTGCCTCGATATACCGATAGTAGTTTTGACAAACGAATACTCTATCTCTGCGGCGGAGTTCTTCGCGGCGGTGCTGCAGGAGTACGGCGTCGGACAGGTGGTGGGTAACCATACCACCGGCAAGGGATACGCACAGAACCTTATTCCTTTGGAAAAAGGCGCGGTAAACCTTTCAACGGCAAAGTATTACACACCCAAAGGCGTTTCGCTGGCCGGTGCCGGGGTTGTGCCCGACTATGATGTTTCACTGAGCGAGGAGAGCATGTATAATTTCTACTACCTGACACCCGAGGAGGACACACAGCTTCAAAAGGCTCTGGAGGTCATGGGAAATATATTGGCGGAATAAAACTTAATAAGAATATACCGCCGTCTTTTTCATATACTTTTGAAAAAACGGCGGTGATTTTATGCTCGCGGTGCTCTCTTCCAATATTGCTCCCAAGGCAACCATGCTGCAAAAATGCCATCTTTGCACGGGGAAATACAGGGGCATTGATGTAGAGCTGCTGGAAACAAGGGGCGTGCCGGTGATGCACGTCAGCCTCAACCTGCCACTTGACATAGGTCAGGGGCGCTTTGCCGAAAAAGCCGAAACGGCGCTGGAAATGATGGAAAAGCAGGGGGTAAAAACTCTGATCGGCCCGTCATGGGCGCTGCAGCTTGCCCACAGCAGACGCATTTTTCCCGTTTCGGGACGGGCGGCTATGCGGATGAAGGCCGCGCAGGCCGCCCGGGATTATCTTAAAAGCTGCGGCAAAGGGGAGGAAAGCATGGTGGTGGTTTATTCCAAAATGCCCTCGCGGGAGGTTTCAGACTGTTTGGAGGAGATTGCCCCCCATGCCCGCTATATCAGAGCGGAGGGGGGAAAGTGGGCTCAGGCTGAGCAAAAGCGCCTTTACAGGGAATACGGTATTGCCCCCCACGGCGCGCCCGGGGATGGGGTGTTCCGTCTCGGTCTGGCTTTTGACGGCGGCTTTGCCCCCGAAAGCCGGTACCCTGTCATAGATTTGACAGGAGGGGAGCTGCGGTGCAGCACGGCCTTGCGGCTGAAATTGCGCGAGAGCAGCGCCGGCATTTTGCCGGACATCGCCTGTTGTGACTCCACCGCACTGATTTCCGGGCTGGTTCAGTACGGCGCATTGGGCAAGCGGGAAATTACCGCCTACTGTGACGGTTTTACAGCCTTGACAGAATATAGGCACCATACTATAATGTAATGAATAATGCCATATCTCCAGGCTTGCATGAAAGCACCAAAAGTGCAGGCCTGGGGTGTTTTACGGTTTTGTGCCGGATAGGGGCATTGCTTCCACGAGTAAATAACTATTAACGATAAAGAGGTTAGGTGTTATGCAGAAAGAGTATAAACTTACCAAGGAAAGGCTTGAGGAGCTCAAGGTCGAACTGGAATTCCTGAAAACCGTAAGGGAGAAAGAGGTGGCCGACCTTATCAAGGAGGCGCGGTCCTTCGGCGACCTTTCGGAAAACAGCGAGTACGACGAAGCTAAAAACGAGCAGGGAAAGCTGTATTCCCGCATTGCCGAGATTGAGAACATAATCACCTATGCCAAGGTAATAATCGAGAGCGAGGTTCCCGGAGATACCGTCCATCACGGCGCAAAGGTCGTTATTGAGTTTTTGGATGACGGCAGCCGTGAGGAGTACTTAATTGTCGGCACACAGGAAGCCAATCCCGCCATGGGCAGGCTTTCCGACGAATCCCCTGTCGGCAGAGCTCTGCTGGGTAAAAAAGTCGGGAATGAGGTGCAGATCGAAGCCCCGGGCGGCGTGATGCACTGCAGGATAGTCCAGGTAAGCTGAAAAATAGGAGTTACATGATGGATTTAGAAAGAGAAAATGACATAACCCTTTCGGGGGAGGAATATAGCGAGCTTTTGCAGATCAGGCGGGATAAGCTGGCAAGACTGCAGGAAGCGGGAAACGACCCCTTTGCCATAACCAAGTTTGAGCGCACCTCCGACAGCCGCACGATTTTAGACAGCTTTGAGGCAATGGAGGGGCAGACGGTCTCCCTTGCCGGGCGAATGATGTCCAAGCGGGATATGGGCAAGGCGTCTTTTTGCGACCTGATGGATCACACAGGGCGCATACAGCTGTATTTGCGCATTGACGACCTGGGTCAGGAAGGGTATGACGCCTTTCTTAAGAATGACATCGGCGACATAATCGGCGTCACCGGCTTTGTCTTCCGCACCCGCCGGGGTGAAATATCGGTTCATGTGCAGCAGGCTACGCTGCTGTCCAAGTCCCTGCTGCCTCTGCCGGAAAAGTGGCACGGGCTTAAGGACGTGGATATGCGCTACCGTCAGAGATACGTCGATCTCATCGTCAATGAAAACACCAGGGAGACCTTCAGGAAGCGTTCAAAGATAGTCAGCGCCATACGCCGCTTTCTGGACGGACGCAATTATCTTGAGGTGGAGACCCCTGTGCTGCAGACAGTGGCTGGGGGCGCCGCCGCCAGACCCTTTAACACTCACCACAACGCCCTGAATGTCGATATGCACCTGCGTATCTCGCTGGAGCTTTATTTGAAGCGCCTTATTGTGGGCGGCCTTGACAGGGTATATGAGATTGGCCGCGTTTTCCGCAACGAGGGGGTTGATACCCGCCACAATCCTGAGTTTACCCTGCTTGAGCTTTATGAAGCCTTTACCGACATTGAGGGCATGATGGAAATAACCGAGACTATGATCCGCACCGTCGCCAGGGAGGTTTTGGGGACTGCGGTCATCCCTTACGGCGAGCAGGAAATAGATCTGGACAAGCCCTTTGCCCGCATGACCATGACGGAAGCGGTGCTTGCCCACACAGGCATAGACTTTGATAAGGTTGAGACCTTTGAGCAGGCCAAGGCCATAGCGGAGGAGCGCCATATAAAGGTAGAGGCCAGGCACGGCAAGGGGGACATACTCTCCATGCTGTTTGAGGAATATTGCGAGGATAAGCTGGTACAGCCCACATTTATTATGGGTCATCCCATAGAAATATCTCCCCTTGCTAAAAAGGATCCTGACCGCCCCGGGCTGACCCAGAGGTTTGAGCTGTTTATAACGGGACGCGAGTTTGCCAACGCCTTTTCTGAGATAAATGACCCCATTGACCAGCGCCAGCGGTTTGAAAACCAGCTCAGGCTCAAGGCCATGGGGGACGAGGAAGCCACCGAGATGGATGAGGACTTCCTTACCGCTCTTGAATATGGTATGCCGCCTACAGGCGGCATGGGCATGGGGGTTGACCGCCTTGTCATGCTGCTTACAAACACATCGGCGATAAGGGATGTTTTGCTTTTCCCCACGGTCAAGCCACTGGAATAAAGTATACCGCAGACCTGGCAGCCTTGCGCGCCGGGTCTGCACTGGTTTCTATGGGCGATTAATTTTCTACAGGTGAAAGAATAATGAACAAAATAACCAGCAGGGATAATGAAACAGTAAAGCTGATATGCAAGCTGAGAGATGACCGGAAGGAGCGGCATGCCCGGGGCCTCTTTATATGTGAGGGAGAGGTCATGCTAAGGGAGGCGCTGAAAAGCGATGCCGTTCCTCATATGGTTTTTATTACTGAAGGCACAATCCTGCCGGCAGGGGTGCCGGACAGCGCCGAGATATATGAGGTATCCC
Source organism: Oscillospiraceae bacterium (assembly GCA_031547105.1). Taxonomy (GTDB): domain Bacteria; phylum Bacillota; class Clostridia; order Oscillospirales; family Butyricicoccaceae; genus JAVBSJ01. The sequence goes on along the minus strand of JAVBSJ010000094.1, from coordinate 2,620 downwards.
CACATGTGATGGAAAAGATGAGCGATGTAAAATCAAACCGCGGTCTTTTGTTCACATGCGCAATGCCGTCTGAGGCTTCTGCGCCTCTGGGCGACAGGGTTCTGTGCTTGGAAAACATACAGGATCCGGGAAACCTGGGCACGGCTGTCCGCACGGCAGAGGCCTTTGGCATCGATACCGTTGTCCTTATGGGGGCGTGCGCCGATTTATACAGTCCCAAAAGCATAAGGGCTACCATGGGGTCGGTTTTCCGCCAGAGGGTCATACCGCTGCAGGGGGAGGAGCTGTTTGCCCGCTGCGCCTTGGAGGGGCTGCCCGTCTATTCGGCGGAGCTAAATGAACATGCGAAGAGTATCCGGGCGCTTGATTTGCGCCGCTGCTGCGTAATAATCGGCAACGAAGGGCAGGGCGTAACGCCTGAAACCTCGGCAAAGTGCGCAGGCAGCGTAATTATACCAATAAAGGGGGCTGAATCGCTGAACGCCTCGGCCGCCGCTGTCATAATAATGTATGAAATGGCACGGGATTAGACAGAAATAGAGAGAAACGGATGTGGGAGCAATGCTCAGATACTATATCTGGCTGAGCCGCTTGGGGAGAATCCCTCTTGAAAAAAGAAAACGCCTTCTGGAGATTATGGGGGATGCCCAAAAGCTCCATGCCGCAAGCGAAAGCGAGCTTGCCAAAGCTCTTCCCCTCAAGGATGCCGAGCGGCGCGCTTTTGCCGATAAAAGCCTTCATGAAGCCGAGAGCATTATTGCCGATTGCCGCAAGGTGAAAGCCGACATAATCACTATTGACGACAAGCGATACCCCGACAGGCTGCGCAATATCTTTGACCCTCCCCTGGTGCTTTATGTGCGCGGGACGCTGCCAAACATCGACGACAGCCCCGCATTTGCCATAGTCGGCCAGAGGAAGGCCACGGCGGGGGGCATTATCGGCACAAAGAAGATCGCCTATGAGCTTTCCCGCCACGGTATGATAATCGTATCCGGCATGGCGGAGGGGATCGATTCCGCCGCCCACAACGGCGCGCTGGACGGGGGAAGCCCCACCGTCACCGTGTGGGGGACTTCCATTGACAAGTGTTACCCATCCTTTAATGTGCCGCTTATGCGGGCTATTGAGCGCAGCGGCGCAATAATTTCGGAGTATCCGCCCTTCAGAAGGACTTATGCCGCTGATTTTGTGCACCGAAACCGCATTATTTCCGGTCTTTCCCTTGGGGTGCTGGTGGCGGAGGCGAAGAAGAAAAGCGGCTCCCTTACGACGGCAAAGTACGCGCAGGATCAAGGGAGAGATATTTTTGCCCTGCCCGGGAATGCCGAGGATGAGAGCTACCGCGGCGCCAATTACCTCATTCAGGACGGCGCGAAGCTGGTGCTGAGCGCGGAGGATATCCTTGTTGAATACCGGGGAAGATACGCCTTTGTCGAAAAGGGCGGCGTAAAAAAGCAGCCTGAGGTTATTGACAACGGCGGAAAGAGCCACTACACTTTAAGCCAGATGCTTGAAAAGAAGGCGCCGGCCCCTGCAAATGAACTCCACAGAGCGATTTTGCAGTCAATAAGCGGCCTCACCCATGTGGACGAAATCGCCTTGAAGGCCGGACTGCCGGTTGAAAAGGTGCTTGTGGAGCTGATAGTAATGGAGGTAACCGGTCTGGTCAAACGCCACCCCGGCGACCTGTTTGCAATAAAATGATACGGAGGACAGAAATGTCTAAGCTTTTGATAGTTGAATCACCGGCCAAGGCCAAAACAATAACGAAATATCTGGGAGAGGGCTACAAGGTCAAGGCGTCCATGGGACACCTGCGCGACCTGCCCAAGAAAAAGCTGGGCGTCGATGTGGACAACGGCTTTGAGGCCACATATATACCGATAGACGGGAAAGACAAAATAATAGATGAGCTTAAGCAGGAGGCCGGAAAGGCCGACTTTGTATATCTGGCAACCGACCCTGACCGTGAGGGGGAGGCTATTTCCTGGCACCTTAAGGAGCTGCTTGAGCTTGATGAGCGCAAGACAAAGCGCATAACCTTTAACGAAATCACCAAAAAGGCCATTACGGAGGCAGTTGCCGCCCCGCGTGAGCTTGACATGAATCTTGTGGACGCCCAGCAGGCGCGCCGCATTCTGGACAGGATAGTGGGCTACAAGCTGTCCCCTTTTCTGTGGCGCAAGGTGCGCACGGGGCTTTCGGCGGGGCGCGTACAGTCAGCCGTCACCCGCATGGTAGTGGACAGGGAGAGGGAGATACAGGCCTTTAAGTCCCAGGAATACTGGAGCATCGAGGTCAAGCTGGAGCAAAACGGCAAAGGCTTTCTATCGCACTTTTACGGCAACGCCACGGGCAAGGTGGAGCTGCACAACGAAGAGGAGACCACTGCCGTTCTTGAGGCTGTCGAGGGGGGCGACTTTGTCGTCCTGAACGTCAAGGACAGCAAAAAGAAGCGTCAGCCCGCCCCGCCCTTTATCACCTCCACCTTACAGCAGGAGGCTTCACGCAAGCTTTCAATGTCGGCAAAAAGGGCGATGGCCGTTGCGCAGGAGCTTTATGAAGGTGTGGAGCTTGGCGAGCGGGGTGTCACCGGCCTTATAACCTATATGAGAAC
>JAVBSJ010000111.1:0-22816 GCA_031547105.1 Oscillospiraceae bacterium | reverse complement strand
AAAGCATGTGGAGCCCTCCTTGGAGGTTATATCAAGGCTTTCGCGGTTCATCCAGGCCATCATAAGGATTTGGCCGCTTGCCCCGTCCTGCACAATGGCAGGGATAAGCCCCTGTTCATTGAACTTAAGGCTGTCTGTGTTTAGCATTTTGCACCTCCTGTTATATTCTGACCGGGATGCCGCGGGCGGTAAGGTGAGCCTTAAGCTCGCTGATTGTTATCTGTCCTGTATGGAAAACAGAGGCTGCCAGCCCGGCAGAAATATTTGTCTCCCCAAACAGGCGGGAAAAATCCTCCGCCTTGCCCGCCCCGCCGGAGGCGATAACGGGTATGGTGACGCGGGAGGATATGGCCTCAAGCATTTCAAGGTCAAAGCCGTTTTTGGTGCCGTCAGCGTCAATAGAGTTGATGACAAGCTCCCCCGCGCCGTAGGTCTGCCCCAGCTTCGCCCATTCAAGAGCGTCGATACCGGTGTTGTCCCGCCCGCCGCGGGCAAAGACGGTAAAGCGTCCGCCGACTCTTTTCACGTCCATGGAAAGAACAACGCACTGGCTGCCGTATTTTCTGGCGGCGCTGCCGATAAGCGCGGGATTCTTTATGGCGGAGGAGTTTACGCTGACCTTGTCGGCTCCGCATTTGAGAACCCTGTCAAAATCCTCTAGCGATGATATTCCGCCCCCTACCGTCAGAGGGACAAAAATCACCCCGGCAACCTTTTTCAGAATCTCGGTGAAGAGCCCACGCCCCTCGAGGGTGGCGGTGATGTCGTAGAAAACCAGCTCATCCGCGCCGCCTGCGCTGTAAAGAGAGGCCAGCTCAACAGGGTTCGCAACGGGGCGGACACCTTCAAAGTTGACCCCCTTGACCACCATTCCGTCCCTGATGTCGAGGCAGGGGATAATTCGTTTTGTCAGCATATTTGCACCGCCTCCTTAAGCTCTATTGCCCCTTCATAGAGCGCCCGGCCTACAATGGCGCCCCATGCTCCCGTTTCCTTAAGCTTCCGCAGGTCATGAACAGAGGAAACACCCCCCGACGCAATTATCCGCACATCGGGCAGAGCGGCGCAAAGTGTGCGGTAAATCTCAAAATTTGGCCCCGCCATGCCGCCATCTTTGGCAATATCGGTGTATATGATAGTCTTAATCCCCATATTTGCCAGCTGCGCGCAAAAGGCAGGGGCGTCCTGTGCCGTTGTTTCCAGCCATCCCTTGACGGAAACCAGGCCGTTTCTCGCGTCGACGCCGGCGGCTATTGCGTCAGGGTGCTTTTTGGCCATTTCAGCCAGCCAGTAAGGGCGCTCCAGCGCGGAGGTGCCTAGAATAACCCTTTTTATCCCTGCGTTCAGCAGTCGGGCAATATCATTTTCCGACCGCACGCCGCCGCCTGCCTCTATGTGCAGAGAGGAGGCGGAGGCAATACGGGCAATTGCGTCAAGTTTGACGATGCTGCCCTCCCTTGCGCCGTCCAAATCGACTATGTGCAGATTTTTTGCCCCCAGCGCCTCCCAGCGGAGGGCAGTCTCCACCGGATCGCGGGAGTATATGGTACATTTATCGTAGTCCCCGCCTATAAGGCGGACGACCTTGCCGCCCAGCAGGTCAATTGCGGGAAGAAGCTCCATAATAAAATCCATTCCTTTCGCTACGCTCAGGCACAAACAGTCCATGCAAAGGACTGGATTTTTGTGCATAAGCGGAGGTTTCGCGCAAGCGAGGGTCACTTGCGCCTTTTTAATTATTGCACTGGCGTGAGCTTTCACGCTGTTGCCTAGTCCATTTCACAAAATGCGCGAAGGATATTAAGCCCCGCTCCTCCGCTTTTCTCCGGATGGAACTGGCAGCCCATCACATTGCCCAGGGCGGCCACGCCGGTGACCGGGGCACCGCAGTATTCGGTTGCGGCTGCCGTTATATCGCCCTTCGGCACATAGAAGGAGTGCACATAGTACACATAATCCCCCTCGCTGCTGTATTTGAGCAGCGGGTGGTGCATAAGCAGCTTCAGGCTGTTCCAGCCCATGTGGGGGATAGCGCAGCCCTCCGGCACGGCACCCGCAAGGGGAAGGACATCGCCGGGAAGCAGACCCAGCCCTTCGTGCAGCCCATACTCAAAGCTCTGCTCAAACAGCAGCTGCATTCCCAGACAAATGCCCAAAAGAGGCTTGCCATTTTGTGCAAGGCCGCATATGACAGTATCAAGGCCGCTTTCCTTAAGCGCCCGCGCCGCATCCTCAAAGGCGCCTACTCCGGGCAGAATAACCCGCTTTGCCCGGTTGAGAATATCCGGGTCACCTGTCACTGTACAGGGCTCGCCTATGTATTTTAGCGACGAAACGAGAGAAAAGATATTGCCTGTTCCGTAATCGATTATGGCGGTCATATGTCGGCCTCCTTCAGCAGGTTTTTGGTGGAGGGTATGCCGCCGCTCAGCGCGGGGTCGTCGGATACCGCCTGCCGCAGCGCCCTGCCGAAGCATTTGAATACCCCCTCAATAATATGGTGGGTGTTGCTTCCCGACAAAAGGGTTATATGAAGGGTCAGCCCCGCGGCGCGGCAGAGGGAGGTGAAAAACTCCTCGGCCAAATCGCTGTCAAAATCGCCGACCAGGGCAGCGGGCATGGGCACATTCCATTTGAGGCAGGCTCTTCCGGAAATATCCAGCGCTGCTTGCACAAGCGCTTCATCCATCGGAAGGAGGAAAAAGCCATAGCGGCGTATGCCGGCGCGGTCACCAAGGGCTTTGTCCAGTGCCTGCCCCAGGGCTATGCCGCAGTCCTCAACCGTATGGTGAAGCCCGGTTCCGATGTCGCCAAAGGCCTTCAGGCTTATGTCCAGCATACCGTGGCGGCACAGCTGGGCAAGCATATGGTCAAAAAACCCGGAGGGGGTGGAAACATCGCAGCGACCCTGTCCGTTTACGGACAGCGTAAGGGAAATATCCGTTTCGGCTGTCTTGCGGTTCACTGTCGCTTCCTTCATAATGCAAGCCCCCTTTCGGATAGTATCTGCCGAACAGCGCCAAGAAAAGCGTCCATATCGCTGTCTGTGCCGACGGAGATGCGGATAAAGCCGGAAATGCGGGGCTTTTGGAAGTGCCGCACCAGAATGCCCCGCGCTTTAAGCTGCCGGTAAAGCTCCTCCCCCGAGATGCCCTCTCGGAAGGCCATAAGAAAGTTGGCCGAGGAAGGGAGGACATTAAAGCCCATTTGAGACAGGCTTTTTGCCGTCCTTTGTCGCGTAGAGATGATTTTTGCCGCCGTCTCCCGGCAGTAAAGCTTATCACCTAAAACAGCAATGGCAATATCCCCTGTAAGCCGGTCGATATTATAAGGGTTAAAGGAGTATTTGATGCGCTCCAGATCATATATCAGCTCTTCGGAGCCAAAGGCAAGCCCGATTCTCAGACCGGCGAGGCCGCGGGATTTGGAGAAGGTCTGCACCACTAAAAGATTGCCGTATTTTTCAAGAAGGGGGAGGCAGGTTTTTCCGGGGGCAAAATCTATGTACGCCTCGTCGATAATCACCAGCCTGTCAGCGTTTTGGCGCAGCAGCTCTTCTATTTGGGCGGGGTCAAGACAGATGCCGATGGGCGCGTTGGGATTTGCCAGCAGAACAGGACCTGCTGCCTTAGCATAGGAAGAGATATTTACCTGAAAATCATCATCAAGGGGAAGCTCTTCCGCCTTGGCGGAAAACAGGTCGGCGTAAACCTTATAGAAGCCGTAGGTTATGTCGGGGAAACAAACGGGCTTGCTTTGATCGCAAAAGGCCAGAAAGGCGCAGGCCAGGATTTCGTCCGAGCCGCCTCCTACAAAAACCTGCTTTTCCTCAAGGCCGTACGCCGCCGCAGCTGCCTGCTTGATCGCCCCGGAATCGGGGTCGGGGTACAGGCGCAGGGAGGCGGGGTCAAAGGCGGCTATTGCCGCGGCCGCCTTTGGGGATGGGGGATAGGGACATTCATTGGTGTTGAGCTTGATATAGCTTTTGTCTGTCGGCTGTTCACCGGGGACGTAGGGCGCAATGGCAGCCGCGGTTTTTCCTGCAAAGCGTGACATATCAGCGTTCCTCCTTTTGGCGTTCTTGCTTAAGCCTGCTTTCCGCCGACCGGGCATGGGCCTCCAGCCCTTCCGAGCGGGCAAAGGCGGCGACCGTGCCGGCGGCATTCTGCAAGGCCTCTGCCGGATAATAAATGTAGGAAGATTTTTTTACAAAATCGTCCACCGATAAGGGTGAGGCGAAGCGGGCGGTGCCGCCGGTGGGCAGGGTGTGGTTGGGGCCTGCAAAGTAATCGCCCAACGGCTCGGGGCTGAAATGCCCCAGAAAGACCGAGCCTGCACTCTGTATTTTGGGGAGAAGCGCCCAAGGGTCGCGGACAGCAAGCTCAAGATGCTCAGGCGCGACCGCGTTGGCGATATTGACAGCTTCATTTATGTCGCTGCACAGCAGCCTGGCGCCCCGGCTTTCGATCGAGCGGCGGGCGGTGTCCCCGGGAAGCAGGCGGAGCTGCCCTTCCACCTCTGCCGCCACCTCCTGCCCAAGCAGGGGGGAGGTGCAGATAAGCGCCGCCTGTGCCATTGGGTCGTGCTCAGCCTGCGCCAGCAGGTCGGCGGCAAGCCAGGCGGGGTTTGCGCTGTCGTCTGCGATTATCAGCACCTCAGACGGGCCGGCGATCATGTCGATGTCCACCTTGCCGAAAACCATGCGCTTTGCCGTCGCCACATATTGGTTTCCCGGGCCGGTTATTTTGTCCACGGCGGGGATGCTCTCTGTGCCGTAGGCAAGCGCCGCAACGGCCTGCGCCCCCCCTGCCTTGAATATCCGGGTCACGCCGGCTATACTGGCGGCGCAGAGGATGTTGGGGCTAATTGTGCCGTCACGTCTGGGCGGGGTCACCATTACAATTTCCTTGACACCGGCAATGGAGGCGGGGATGGCATTCATCAGCACGGTGGAGGGGTATGAGGCTCTGCCGCCCGGAACATATATCCCCACTCTTTCCAGCGGCAGGATTCTTTGGCCTATTACGGTACCCTTCTCCCCTTGCATTGAAAAGCCCTCACGCACCTGTCTGCGGTGATAGGCTGTTATATTTTCGGCGGCCTTCCGCAAAATGGAGGTCAGTTCCTCACCGGTTTTGAGAACCCCCTCATTAATCTCCTCCTCCGTGACGCAGAGGTCTGAGAGGTCTGCACCGTCAAACCTATATGTATACTCCCGCAGGGCTTCATCACCGCGGCGCCGTACATCATTGATTATGGAGCGGACCGTTTCCGATACATCGGGGGAGCTGCCCTCCCCCCTCAGCATGGAGATAAAAGCCCGGGCCTCGCCCTGCCTGAATATTTTCATATTGTTTCCCCCTTAAGCGCGCGGGCAATTCTGTCAATTGCGGCGGCCTTGTATTTATAGCTGGCCTTGCAGGCGATAAGCCGGGCGCTTACCGGCATGATCTCCTCAATTACGGCCAGCCCGTTTTCTTTGAGCGTGGAGCCGCTTTGCACAATATCCACAATGACATTGCTTAGCCCCATAAGCGGGGCAAGCTCTATTGAGCCGTTCAGTCTGATGATCTCCGCGTTGAGATTTTTACCGTTGTAGTGGTTGCGGGCAATGTTTGGGAACTTGGTGGCCACGCGAAGAGTGCGCGCGCCGTCCTCCTGAAAATCCTTTGGCCCCGCCACCACAATCCGGCACTTGCCGTAGCCCAGGTCGGCAAGCTCGTAGACGTTGGCGCCCAGCTCTACAATTGTATCGCGGCCGCAAATGCCTATGTCGGCTGCCCCCCGCTCCACATAAACAGGCACGTCCCACGGCTTTGCCAGAAAGAACCGCAGTCCCAGATCCTCCCGGTCGAAGATCAGCTTTCGGCTGTCCTCTGTCAGGCCGGGGGCGGAAAGCCCTGCCTTCTCAAGCAGAAGGCATATTTCATCCGCAAGGCGGCCTTTTGGAAGGGCAATATTTAATTTGTCCACAATTTATTTCTCCTCTCCGCCAAGGCTGATTATGCGCCCGCTTCCCGGGGGAAGCTCCTCATCCTCCCGAAGGAGCCTGACGTTTTCTCCGCCTTGCCGCAAGTCACGCTCCGCCTTTAGAAGCGCCGCAAAATTGCAGTCCGGCGGGTATTTTATGACTATATCGGTCTCGTCTGCCTCCTTGTGTCCGCCCAGCATTGACAGGGCCACGGCAAAGCCTGCGGCGCGGCTGGACTTGCCCAGCTTATCCATCAGCCTGTCATAGCGCCCTCCGTTCAGCAGGGCGTCGGGCAGGCCGGGGACGTAGCCCTGCATTACAATGCCGTTATAATAACCAAGGTCGCCCGTTACGGCGAAATCCAGCCTTATGCGGCTGTCGGAAAGGGTGTCGGCCACCGTCTTCAGCTCCCCGAATGCGCAGGCCGTTTTTGGGGTTGATACCATTGCGCGAATGGCGTCAAGGCCGGATGTGCCGGCCAACGGCATCAGGCTGGTTTTGAGCGCCTCATCCGCCCCGGAGCAGGACAAGGCTTCCCACAAATAGTGGGGGCTTTTGGTTCTCAGGGCGTCCATAAAGAGAGCCGTCTGCCGCTCATTCAGACCGAGATGCTCTATAAGCCCCGCAACAAAGCCCAGATGGGATATATCGAGCACAAAATCGGGGGAGATTGCCTCAAGGCTTTCGCAGGCCAGGCTGACCAGCTCAACACAGGCAAAAGGGTCACTTTGCCCTATCAGCTCGACACCGATCTGCCGTATAAAGCGGTATTGCTGCTCGTCTCTGGAAAGGCGGCAAACCTCCTCCACATAATACAGCTTTTGTGTGCAAGTCATGGGGGAGGAAGGTATGTTGCGCACGATGCTGAGGGTTATATCAGGGCAAAGCGCCATCATACGTCCGTCAGGCGACATAAAGGACAGAAAGCCCTCTCCCTGAAAAAAAGCCTTGTTTTCGGTGTAAAACGAGTATTCCTCAAATCGCGGGACAAAGGTCTGCCGAAAGCCCCTGCTTTCATAAATACGCTGTAAATGCTCTCTTGCCGCTTCATCTCTTCGGGCGGGAGTAAAGCCCATTTCTGTCACCTCTTTTTAAAAATAAAAGCCGGCCTCCTACGAGACCGGCAAAACGGTTTAACTCATAGGCACAAGCGGGTGAGCGCCTGTGCCTGACGCACACGCGCTAGTGTCTATGATGATGTATGCCTGTATACAGAATGCCTGTCATAATAGTAGTGCTCCTGCCTATAGGTTTTGGATGTAAAGCTTGCCATTCACTTCACTATAGCACCGCAATAAAGCGTTGTCAATAGCTTATGCAAAAAAATTGAAAGCCGCAGGGCGGCAAGGTATAGGGACAGCGTGCAAGCCACGGCAATGCAAAACAATTTTACACAGATTTTACCTTTGGATACATACCGCCTATACATAGGGGAATTATGATAAAGCTGAAGGAAAAATGGAGGTAAATGCTATGAAGAAAAATATTGCCGCTTTAATGTCAGCTGTCTTGCTTTTTGCCGCCCTTACGGCGTGCGGGGAAAACCCGGCCAATCCCGCAAACCCCGATTTTGATGTATCAAAGGAAATTACAGTAATAACCCGCGAACCGGGCAGCGGAACCAGAGGGGCGTTTATCGAGCTGTTCGGCATCGAGGTCAAAGGGGCAGACGGCAGCAAAACCGACACCACCACTGTAGAAGCCATTACGGCGCAGCAAACCAATGTCATGATGACAAATGTGGTCAATGATAAATATGCCGTGGGGTATATTTCCTTAGGCTCGCTCAATGACACGGTCAAGGCCGTCAGCATTGACGGCGTTTCAGCTACTGCCGAAAATGTCAAAAACGGAACATACGCCGCGGTGCGCCCCTTTAATATAGCCACCAAGGGAGAGCCGGAAGGGCTTGCGAAGGATTTTATCGGCTTTATAATGTCGGCTGAGGGGCAGGCGGTCATATCGGGCGGCGGGTATATTGAAACAGATTCAGAAGCCGCAGCTTATGCGGGCGGCAAGCCTGAGGGGAAGCTCGTCATAGCCGGCTCCTCCTCCGTCTTTCCCATTATGGAAAAGCTGGTAGAAGCCTATCTCAAGCTTAACACGCTTGCTACCATTGACCTTCAGCAGACCGACTCCACCGCAGGCATGACAAGCGCAAAGGACGGCAGCTGCGACATCGGAATGGCCAGCCGTGAGCTTAAGGACAGCGAAAAAGAAACGTTGACCGATACAAAAATTGCCCTTGACGGCATTGCCGTTATTGTCAGCAAGAGCAACCCTGTAAATGACCTCACTAAGGATCAGGTAAAGCAAATATTCACCGGAGAAACAACCGTTTGGAGCGGGATGGGGCAATGATGAAAACGAGGGAAAAGCTAATGAGCGCCGTATTTTTAATATCGGCGCTTACCTCGATTCTGGCGGTAATCCTGATCTGCCTGTTTCTGTTTGCAAAGGGCTTTCCGGCGATGGCGGAAATCGGCATATTTAAGTTTCTGCTGGGGACAAAATGGGCGCCGGCAGATATTCCGGCGTCCTACGGAATCCTACCTATGATAATAGGCTCCGTATACGTCACGGCGGGGGCGATAGTGATAGGGGTGCCAATAGGGCTTCTCAGCGCGGTATATTTGGCGCAGGACTGCCCGAAAAGGCTTTACCGCCCGCTGAAATCGGTGCTTGAGATACTGGCGGGGATACCGTCCGTGGTCTATGGCTTTTTCGGCATGATGGCAATTGTGCCACACTTTAAGAACTCCATCCTGTCGGCCTGCATTTTGCTGGGCATAATGATACTGCCCACCGTAATCGGCCTTGCCGAAAGCGCTATTAAGGCCGTGCCCGGTTCCTATTACGAGGGGGCTGTGGCTTTGGGGGCGGGACATTACCGTAGCACCTTCTCCGTAATGCTTCCCGCGGCGAAGTCGGGGCTTTTGGCCTCGGTCACCCTGGGAATCGGCAGGGCTATCGGGGAGACGATGGCGGTTATGATGGTGGCGGGCAACCAGCCCCGCATTCCCACGTCTATTTTCAGGGGTGTGCGTACCATGACGACCAACATCGTCCTTGAGATGGCCGAAGCAGCCGATCTTCACTTTGCCGCGCTGGTGGCAACGGGGGTCGTTCTGTTTGTCTTTATCCTGATAATCAACCTCAGCTTTTCTGCACTTAGCAGGAGGACATCAAAATGACAAGAACAGCCAAAGCGCGGGGCAGGGGCTTTGAGCGTATTATGGGGCTTGCAGTGCGGTGTGCCGTGATTCTGACCCTGTGCGTTCTCATATATATAATCTGCTTCATTCTGGCAAAGGGGGTGCCAAATCTTAAGCCCTCCCTCTTTGCATGGAAGTACACCAGCGAAAATGTGTCCCTTACACCGGCTCTTGTGACCACCCTTATGATGGTGGGCTTGACGCTGCTGATTGCCGCGCCGCTGGGGGTTTTCTCCGCCATATATCTTGTGGAGTACGCCAAAAGAGGGAACAGGGCGGTGGGGCTTGTGCGCATAACCACCGAAACGCTGGCGGGGATCCCCTCTATCGTCTATGCCCTGTTCGGCAGGATATTTTTCGTTGTGTTCATGGGCTGGGGCTTTTCCATGATAGCGGGGGCAAGCACGCTGGCGATTATGATACTGCCCCTTATCATGCGTGCCGCGGAGGAAGCCATAAAGGCTGTGCCCGATGCCTACAGGGAGGGCGCCTTCGGTCTTGGGGCAGGAAAGCTGCGCACCGTTTTTAAAATCGTGCTTCCCGCCGCCATGCCCGGGATATTTTCCGGCATAATACTGGCGATCGGCCGCATCGTCGGTGAGACGGCGGCGCTTCTATATACCTCCGGCTCGGTGGCGCGGATACCCACAAGCCTTACCGATTCGGCGGAGACGCTGTCGGTTCACATGTTCCGGCTTGCGGGCGAGGGGCTGCACGTCGGGGAGGCCTACGCCACCGCCGTAGTTCTTTTGGCGGTAGTGGTGCTGATAAACGCCCTTTCGGGCATGCTGGCAAAAAAGATGGGAGGCAGCAAATGAACTGCTTTGAGATAAAAAACCTCGACCTGTTTTACGGCGATTTTCAGGCGCTGAAAAAGGTGACGATGGATATAGAGTGCAACAAAATAACAGCCTTTATCGGCCCCTCCGGCTGCGGCAAAAGCACACTGCTGAAAACCCTTAACCGCATGAACGACCTTGTGGAGGGGTGCCGCATAGAGGGGGAAGTCAGCCTGTTCGGGGAGAATATATACGGCAGGGACGTTGACATCAACCTGCTGCGAAAGAGGGTTGGCATGGTGTTTCAGAAGCCCAACCCCTTTCCCATGAGCGTTTATGACAATATCGCCTTCGGCCCCCGCACCCACGGGATCAAAAGCCGCGCTGAGCTGGACGGAATTGTGGAGCAGGCGCTTAAGGACGGCGCAATATGGGATGAGGTGAAGGACAGGCTGAAAAAATCCGCCCTGGGTCTTTCGGGCGGGCAGCAGCAGCGCCTGTGTGTCGCCAGGGCGCTGGCCGTCTCGCCTGAGATTATACTTATGGACGAGCCGACCTCGGCTCTCGACCCCATTTCCACCAGCCGGATAGAGGATTTGATGGGAGAGCTGAGGGGCAAGTACTCAATCATCATTGTCACCCACAACATGCAGCAGGCCACCCGCGTAAGCGACAGGACTGCCTTTATGCTTGCAGGCGAGCTGGTTGAGTACACAGAGACCGAAGCGATGTTCTCGCAGCCGAAGGACATCCGCACTGAAAATTACATCACCGGGAGGGCGCAAAGATGAGAAGCCGGTTTGATATGCAGCTGACCCAGCTGAACGAGAGCCTGATCGAAATGGGGTCAATGGTACAGTATGCCATTGCCAAAGCCACAAAAGCGCTTGAGGATCACGATGTCCCGCTGGCGCAAAGCGTAATAAACGGCGATGATGTGGTGGACGCCAAGGAAAAGGAGATAGAGGGGCTCTGCCTTAAAATCCTGCTGCAGCAGCAGCCGGTGGCAAAGGATCTCAGGCAGGTTTCCACCGCCCTGAAAATGATAACCGACATGGAGCGCATCGGCGATCAGGCGGCCGATATTTCGGAGCTTTGCCTGGAGCTTGCCGGGCAGGAATACATCAAGAAGCTGGAGCATATCCCAATGATGGCGCAGGCCACCGTAAAGATGGTATCTGACAGCATAGAGGCCTTTACAAAAAAGGACCGGGAGCTGGCTCAGGCGGTTATTGATGCAGATGACGTGGTGGATGAGCTTTACTTGACCATCAAAAAAGACCTTGTCGCCCTTGTGCATCAGGATGTGCAAAAGGGGGAGCAGGCCTTTGATTTGATGCAGATCGCCAAGTATTATGAGCGCATCGGCGATCATGCCGTCAATATAGCCGAGTGGGTTATATTCTCTATAACAGGTATGCACAAAAATGTGCAGGTGCTGTAGGTGGTATATTTGTGTTGCCGGCGGCAGGCTAGTAGTAAACGCATATGAAATGATAAAGGGGTGAGAAAATATTTTCTCACCCCTATTTTGCGCAGAAATGTGTATAGCTTGCTGGCTAAAAAATACTACAAGTCACAATTCTTGCCGTTATCGGTTCTCCACTTTATATATTCTTCAACATCAGATTCCACCCACCTTAAGCATGCTGTGATTACTAGGGCGTCATCGACAAGACCTACAACGGGGAGGGCATCAGGGATAAAGTCTATTGGAGACACAAAATAAATCAAAGCACTGGTGATTGCAAGAATTGAACCTAATGGAATATCGGTATATTCTTTTTTAGCATAGCTTCTTATTAAAGACGCCAAAACAGGAATACTTGCCAAGGTGTCGCCCGCAAGGGGAACGATTCTTAGTTTTTTCTCCAGGCGTTGCAGGAACCTCTCCAACGCATCCGGGTCGTTTAGCAATTTTTTAGCGGGCTCGTAGCCTTTTTCTAATTCTTCTTGTGCCTTTTTTTCGTCAAACTTATAATCCATATCTTCTTCTCCTTGTATATTTTTACATGGCAACTGTATCATAGAACACAAAGAATACCAAGCGCAAACAAGTATTACATGCCTGCGTTTGGTATTCTTAACACTTTTTTGTCACGCTAAAAGCACTTTGCCAACAAACCTATTTGACGCAACAATGCCAAGTTCGCAATAAGTTTTTTCTTACTGGTAGAGGGAAAAGTGAACAAGGAGCCTCAAGGCGAAGCCTTGCCGGTTAGACGCCCTGTTTTTTTGTCACCGGTATCCATATTTCGCTTTTGTAGTCAGGCTTGCTTGTGTCGGGGCTTTCGTTCCACAATATTTCAGGCCCGGGAACCACCTCATAGCCGGAGGAGGGGAGCCATTCGGAGTAAATCCGTCCCCAAATATCCTGTAAGGCCTTTGGGAACTCCCCGACGGCGGTAAATATTGCCCAGGTGGAGGGGGCAACTGCCAACCGCTCCCACTTGCCCGGGATTTCCGCCGTGGTAGCCACGCCGATATACTGGTCCAGCTCGCTGCCCTCCTGTCTGCCGTCTGTAAAGTTTTCCGAGGCGCATATAATCCCCCGGGGCTCGGTGTCGGAAAGCTTTTTAAGCTCTGCAAAGTCCTCCGGAGTAAGGCGCGCCCACATGGAGTCCATTTGTGAGTTTATACCTTCATAAACGAGTGTGATGCGTTTGCTGATTCCCGCAATGCAGAAGCCTTCTTTTGTCTCAATTCGATAGTTCATAATATTTCCTCCTTTAATGCTCAGCTGGAAGGTCATGGGTAAAAAAGCCTTAAGAGCGCTTCCGCTTTTCCTGGCCTGAGTCGGTGTAATGCTGTGCACGGCCTGAAAGGCCTTTGCAAAAGCGTCGGGGGATTCGTACCCAAGCAGCGCGGATATATCGATGACCTTCATGCTTGTGTCTTTCAGCAGCAGGGCGGCATGCGCCAGCTTCCGCTGCCTGATATATTCGCCGATTGACATCCCCTCAAGGTAAGAGAAAACCCGCTTGAAATGATATTCCGAGCAGCAGGCGATTTGTGCCAGCTCGCCGTAATCTATCTCATCGGTCAAATGGCGCTCGATGTACCCCATGGCAAGGTTCATCTGCTTTAATGTATCCAATTCATGACCTCCTTCCGAAAACATCCTATCAGAAACAAAAAGCCCTTTCCCGTCATTTTCATTGCGTTTGCTGACGCGCCTATGAAGCAGGTTCGCCGTTCTGAAAGAAAGGACAGCCCGTAGCGGCATATAATATTTTCCCCCTCTTGCAATAAGAGGGGGAAGGGTAGCGGGTTAAATACGGCAAGTTCTAGCCTTGATTCAGGCAGGATGAAAGGCGCTTTACACACCAACCTGTTTGATCTGGTCTATAAGGGTGCCGTCGCGGTAAATGACGTCGGCCACCACGCGCCCCTTGCGTTCAACATTTTTGGGCACCCCGGTAATGGCCTGTATGCGCTTTTGCAGGTCACGTATATCCATTATGGGCAGTCCGGCTTCCTTAAGGCGGGCGGCAAGCTCTTGATGAATGGGGTTGACGGCTATGCCACGCTGTGTCACAAGCACATCGACGGTTTTGCCCGGGGTGGTGACGGTGGTCACCCTGTCGGAAATCAGGGGCAGGCGTGCCCTGACGGCGGGGGCGATAATCATGCACAGCTTGCTGCCTGCGGAAGCATCTGAGTGCCCGCCGGAGCCGCCCATGATTACGCCGCTTGAGTTTGTATGAACATTGACGTTAAAGTCGGTGTCGATCTCGGTTGCGCCCAGGATAACTACATCAAGGGAGTTTACAATGGCCGATTTTGCCGCGGGGGAGGCGTAATGCACCGCGGTGACCTCCTTGTGGCGTGGATTTTCACGGAGGGAGCGGACAGCCTCAAGGTCAAAGCACTGTACATCAAGAATGGTCTCAAACAGCTCCGACTCCAGCAGATCCACCATGTAGCGGGTTATCCCCCCCATGATAAAGCTGCCCTTGATACCGTCCCTTATCATAAGCTCCTTAAGATATTTGGCGGCGGCAAGGGAGGCGCCCCCCGCCCCGGTCTGGAAGGACATGCCCTGTTTGTAAAGCCCAGAATGCTCAATAACCCTGGCGGCGTAGCTCGCCATCAGCAGTCCCACAGGGTCGCGGGTTATTCGGGTAGTGCCCGATACTATTCCGGCAGGATCGCCGATTTTGTCAAGGCGCACCACATAGTCAACATTGCTCTCGGCAATTGAAAAATCGGTGAGGGGATAGGGTACCAGATTGTCGGTTACTACAACCACCTTGTCGGCGTGCTGCGCGTCGGCAAAGGCGTAGCCCAGGCTTCCGCAGGCCGAGGGGCCGTATTTGCCCGAGCAGTTGCCCATTGTGTCGGAGGTGGGTGCGGCGATAAAGGCGACGTCAATATGGCTTTCGCCCCGCTCAATTGCCGCAGGTCTGCCGCCGTGGGAGCGGAATATAACCGGCTTTTTAAGCGCGCCCGCCGATATGGCGCGACCCGGACGACCGTCCATATAGGCGCATTCAATGCCGGTGACGACGCCGCTTTCAATATGCCCCACAAGGGGGGCGTGGGTGTCAAAAATAGAGCTGGCGTTGACGGTCAGATCCTTAATGCCCAGGGCGGCGATTTCCTCCATAACGATGTTGAGGACATAGTCGCCGTTGCGAAGGTGGTGATGAAAGGAAACCGTCATGCCGTCCTTAAGCCCGCTTAGCCTGATGGCCTCTTTAAGTGAAGAAACTACCTTATTCATTCTCTGTCCCTCCATTTATGCCCTTGGCAAGCTCCAAAACCTGCTGCGCACGCATGACTATCGGCTTGTCGATCATTTTGCCGCGGAGGGAAACAGCTCCCTTACCCTGCCTTTTTCCTTCATCGATGGCGGCCAGCACTTCATACGCATAGTCAATCTCGCTCTGAGTGGGGGAAAAAACCGTGTTAATCCCTGCAACATGCCGGGGGGAGATAGCCGCCTTGCCGGAGAAGCCCAGGGCTTTGGCAAGCCTGGAATCGGCATACAGCCCTTCATCGTCGTCGGTGTCGGTAAAGGGGGTGTCAACGCAGGCGATCCCGGCTGCCCTTGCCGCCGAAACCATGCGGCAGCGGGCGTAGAATATCTCATCCCCCTCTTTTGTTCTGGGGCAGCGCAGGTCGGCGCTTAAATCCTCAGCGCCGAGGAAGATGGCCTCAATTCGGGGGGAGGCACAGGCGATGGAAAAGGCGTTTTCCAGCCCGATAGCTGTCTCAATAAGGGGCAGTATCCTTGTGCTGCCTGCGGGGATACCGTGCTTTGCCTCAAGGGCGGAGATATAGCTGTCCACGGCCTTGACGTAGTCCCCGTCTGCCACCTTTGTGGGCATTATCATTTGCGGCCTGTGTGGTATGACCTCCTCAAGGTCAGCCTTCCAAAAGCCGGTATCATCAACGGGATTTATACGCACGACCACCGTGGTGTCCGCAAACTGTCCGGTGGAGATAGCGTTTCTTACCAAAATGCGGGCGGCGTCCTTTTCATCGGGAGATACGGCGTCCTCAAGGTCAAGAATGACGGCGTCCGCGCCCAGAATATCGCCGTTCTGTATCATGGAGGGGTTGTTGCCCGGCAAAAACAAAAGTGAGCGGAGAATCATTATATTGCCTCCTTTGCGGCACGCAGCAAGGCGGTTTCCACCCGCGCGCGGATGGTGCATTCAAGGGCGCCGCGGTCCTTAAGGGATATGCGGCAGCCGGTGACCTCCATTTGGGTCAGTGTATCATTTACCGCCGTGCGGATGTCATCGCCGAACTGCTCAAGAACCACCGATTCCAGCTCCAGCACAAGGTCTGCATTTGGCTCAACAGTGACGAAAACATCGCTGGATTCAAGCGTTCCGGCCATAGCGGGGCGTTTGATTTCCATAAAATCCACCTCTCTTGACATTATATGTTATATTTGATAGTATCACATTGTACTATGAAAAAGCAAGGAATGGTATAATACATGAAGATAAAACTTGAGCCGAAAAGCGACGTGGCGATTTATCAGCAGATAATCGACCGCATTTCGGAAAATATACAGTCTGGCGCGCTTGCGGCGGGCAGCAAGCTGCCAACCGTGCGGGAGCTTGCGCAGGAGGCGGGTATCGCCAACGGCACCGTCAAGCACGCATATGACCTGCTTGAGCAAATGGGGCTTGTAGAAAAAATACAGGGCAGCGGCACCTTTGTATGCGACACAGCCGTAAGTCAGACAGGCAAGAAACAGCAGGCGATGATAGCCATTGACAGCCTTTTGGATAAAATGCAGGCGCTGAGCTTTTCCATGAGGGATATACGTATTTTAATAGAGCTTAAGCTGAGGGAGCGGGAGCATTCCGAGCGCGCCCTGCGCGTGGGAGTTATAGAATGCTGCCCCGAAACACTGCACATCCTGGGAAGAGAGGTGGGGCAGACCTCCAATGTGGATGTGTATGAATATCCGCTGTCCAGAGTGCTGGAGAGCGGGGCAAGGCTGTCCCAGGGTCTTGATATTATCGTCACTACCGCAACCCATTATGAGCAGGTGCTGGAGTGCGTTGGGGGTGAACAGCCGGTTTTCCGTGTGGCCATGGTCACCCCTGCCGAAACGGTCAGCGCTCTGGCAAGGATAAAAGAAGGGGCGACGGTAGGCGTCCTGACCAAGTCGGAGCGGTTTAGCGGCATTGTCAAAGCCTCCTGCCTGAAATACTGCACCCATGCCAAGATCATATCGGGTCTTTTTGACAGCGAGGAGGATGTACCGGCTGTCCTGGGGCAGGCCGATGTGCTGGTGCTGCCGGAAGGGTATTTGCGGTATGTCCCCCGCGAGGCGCAGGAACGCCTGCGAGGCTTCCGGGGGAGCATAGACACTTACAGCTACGGCGTTGACAAGGGCTCTGCCCTGTTTCTTTCAGATATGCTGGAGCGTCTGAAAAAAGAGAACCAGAATGATTTATAGAGAGCTTAGGTGAAAGCCTGAAGCGCAGTCGTATTAGAACACCCTAAAGCAGGCCTTGTGCCTGCTTTTTTATTGTTCTGCTATTTAGGTCTGCACCGGGCAAACTAAGTGATAAATATTTATCTTTGGGAAGAATGCTCTCTTTCCCTTGACAAACCATGATACATTTGTATTATAATAGTTACAGTACAATATTGCAAGGGCTTTCAAATACAAAAATGAGGTGCGATATGGCAAAGAAAAAACTGGTGCTGGGCGTCATCGGCGCCGACGTGCACGCTGTCGGAAATAAGATACTCTACCACGCTTTTACAAGCGCCGGGTTTGAGGTGATTAATCTTGGCGTTATGGTTTCACAGGAGGAGTACATTGAAGCCGCCGTGGAGTCAGCCGCGGACGCTATAATTGTTTCATCCCTTTACGGTCACGGGGAGCTTGACTGCCGCGGCTTCAGAGAGAAATGCGATGAAGCGGGGCTTGAGGATATACTGATTTATGTCGGCGGCAACATAGTTGTGGGCAAGCAGGACTTTGAAGAGGTGGAGAAGCGCTTCCTTGACATGGGCTTCAACCGCGCCTTCCCCCCCGGCACAACCCCGGAAATTACCATTGAGCTGCTGAAAAAGGATCTTGGGGTCGAGGAATGAAACCTGTCCTTTTGATCGATTTCGGCTCCACCTATACAAAGGTGACGGCGGTCGACGTGGATGAGGCGCGGCTTATAGGCTCGGCCGCCGCGTACACGACCGTTGAAACCGATATTAACGACGGGCTGGACAATGCTCTCGCCCGGCTTGAGCAGAAGGTGGGAAAGCTGGACTTTGCTCAGCGCTTTGCCTGCTCCTCTGCGGCAGGCGGCCTGCGGATGGTGACGGTGGGTCTGGTTCCCAGTCTGACTGCCGAAGCTGCCCGCCTTGCCTCTTTGGGCGCGGGGGCAAAGGTCATCCGCGTTTACGCATATGAGCTTACCGAGGAGGATGTTGAGGAGATAGCCGCCGTCAAGCCGGATATTTTGCTGCTGACCGGCGGCACCGACGGCGGCAACAAGGCCTGCATCACCCATAATGCGGAGCTTATCGCCTCCTGCAAGGCCGATTTCCCCGTAATTTACGCCGGCAACCGCTCCTGCGCTTCACAGTGCGTAAAGCTGCTGGAGGGCAGGGAGGTCATCAAGTGCCCCAATGTCATGCCGCGGATGAACGAGCTTAACATAACCCCTGTGCAGGAGGAGATAAGGGAGCTTTTCCTCCGCCAGATAATCAAGGCAAAGGGTCTTTCCAAGGCAAGCGAGCTGGTCAGCGGCATTTTGATGCCCACCCCCTCATCTGTACTGAGGGCGATGGAGCTGCTCAGCGAGGGAACAAAAAACCAAAGCGGAATCGGTGACCTTGTGGGGATCGACCCCGGCGGGGCAACCACCGATGTTTATTCCATAGCGTTAGGCCTGCCGGAGCCGAAGAGCAAGCGCACCGTCGAAGGTGACATCGGAGTGCGGTACTCCGTCCACGGCATCGTAGATGCCTGCGGGCTGGAGCGTGTTGCCGCTATGGCGGGGCTGGGCGAGGAACGCTGCCGCCAGCTTGTGGATTATCTCAGCACCCATACCGACACCCTGCCCGATACGGAGGAGCTGAAAAACCTTGATTACGCTCTGGCCTCCGGCGCCGTGGAAACGGCGGTTACCCGCCACGCGGGGAGGATGGAGCAGGTCTACACTAACACAGGGCCGGTGCTTGTGCAGCAGGGCAAAAACCTTTGCGGTGTGCGCAAGATCATTATAACCGGGGGAAGCGTCATTCACAGCGGCAGGGCGCATGAGATCGCCGCCCACGGCCTTTTTAATGAGGCGGACGCCTACTCCCTCAAACCCAAGCAGGCCGACATTTATGTCGACCGCCGCTATATCCTTTCGGCTATGGGAATATTGGCCGAGAATTACCCCGATGTCGCCCTAACCATTATGAAGAAGGAGCTGGAAAAGCATGGAGCTTAAAAACAAGCGTCTTGACAACGATACATTTTACAGGCTGAGAAACGAAGAGGTCATCCCCATGTGGCCCACCGGCAAGGATGTCGATATGCAGGACGGTGCCGACTATCAGAAAAGCCTGCCCGAGCATAAGGTTTTCGGTAAAAAGCTGCTGAAGGCCAAGGCGGAGGGGGTTACACTCATTCAGCCCAGGGCGGGCGTCGCCCTTATCAGTGAGCATCTTCAGCTGCTTAAGTTCCTGCAGGATGAGGGTGAGGCCGATTTGCTGCCCACCACTATCGACAGCTATACAAGGCAGTGCCGCTTCCAAAAGGCGGAGGAGGGCATTGAAGAATCCGTCAAGCGCGGAACCTCTATGCTCAACGGCTTTCCCGCCGTCAACCACGGCGTAAACGGCTGCCGTCAGATAATTGATGCGCTGGACACTCCCGTCCAGATCCGCCACGGCACACCCGATGCCCGCCTGCTGACCGAGATCGCCTATTCCGGCGGCTTTACCAGCTACGAGGGGGGCGGCATTTCCTATAACATTCCTTATGCCAAGAACGCCGATCTCAACAAGACGATTTACGACTGGATGTATGTTGACCGCCTCACCGGCATTTATGAGGAAATGGGTGTCTCCATCAACCGTGAGCCTTACGGCCCCTTGACCGGAACTCTGGTTCCCCCCTGTATTTCCCACGCAGTCGCCATTATTGAGGCGCTGCTTGCCGCAGAGCAGGGCGTCAAGAACATCACCGTCGGCTACGGCCAGTGCGGCAACATCGTGCAGGACGTCGCCGCCATACAGACGCTGCAGTCCCTGACAGAGGAATATCTTAAAAAATGCGGCTATGAAGGCTGTGAGGTCACGACCGTTCTCCACCAGTGGATGGGCGGCTTTCCCCAGGACGAGGCAAAGGCATTTTCCGTTATCGGGCTTGGCAGCACCATCGCCGCCCTTTCCAAGGCCACAAAGGTCATAGTCAAAACCCCTCACGAGGCTATGGGCATCCCCACAAAGGAGGCCAACGCGCAGGGTCTGCGCTGCACAAAGCAGGTCATTTCCATGCTGAGGGAGCAGAGCCTTTCCTCCGCCTCCCTTGAGGCCGAAAAGGAGATCATCAACGCCGAGACCCGCTGCCTGATCGACAAGTGCTTCGAGCTGGGCGAGGGGGACATTGCCGTCGGCACCGTCCGCGCTTTCCAGGCCGGTACGCTGGATATACCCTTTGCCCCTGCCCGCGCCAACATGGGCAAAATGCTTCCCGCCCGCGACAACGACGGCGCTATCCGCATATTCGATTTCGGCGCCCTGCCCTTCGGCAAGGATCTCATCGACTTCCACAAGGCTAAGATCGAGGAGCGGGCAAAGGAGGAACGCCGTCAGGCCTCCTTCCAGATGGTCATTGACGATGTGTACGCCATTTCCAAGGGGCGGCTTGTTGGCCGGCCCTCCACAGGCGAAAGCAAATAGGAGGTTAACATTATGAAAATTATCAAGGCTGTTTGTTCCCCCGGTCGTACAGGCTTCTATTTTGACGATCAGCGCGCCATAAAGACCACCGCTGTGGCCGATGGCGCCGCCTATCGCGGCGCTCCCGTCACCCCCGGCTTTACCTCCGTTCGTCAGGCGGGTGAGTCGATTTCCGTTATGTTCATCCTGGAGGATGGGCAGATGGCATACGGTGACTGCTGCGCAGTGCAGTATTCCGGCGCAGGCGGAAGAGACCCTCTCTTCCTCGCCAAGGACTTTATGCCCGTGCTTGAGAAGGAAGTTTTCCCCCAGCTTGTCGGCAGGGAGCTGACCTCCTTCCGCGAGCTGGCCGACATGGTGGAGCATATGCAGGTGGGCGGCAAGCGCCTTCACACCGCTCTGCGCTACGGCCTGTCCCAGGCGGTTCTTGACGCTGTTGCCAAGGCCAACAAGTGCCTGATGGCTGAGGTTGTGGCAAAGGAGTACGGCACCACACTTTCCAAAAAGGAAATACCAATATTCACACAGTCGGGCGACGCCCGCTATGACAACGTTGACAAGATGGTTATGAAGGGGGCGCAGGTTCTGCCCCACGCCCTTATCAACAACGTCAAGACCAAGCTGGGCGAGCATGGCGAGCTTCTGCTTGAGTATGTGGGCTGGCTGCGTGACCGCATTCTCTCCCTCAGAGTGAGTGAAGATTATATGCCGGTGCTTCATATCGACGTTTACGGCACTATCGGCGCCGCCTTCGGCAATGAGAATTATTCCGCCATGGCTGACTATATGAAAACCCTTGAGGAGGCCGCAAAGCCCTTTAAGCTCCGCATTGAAGGCCCTATGGACGTTGAGGACAGGGAAAAGCAGATGCTGGCGCTCAAGGCAATCACCGCACTTCTTGACGAGCGCGGCATCAATGTTGAGATCGTCGCCGATGAGTGGTGCAACACCCTTGAGGACATCAAATACTTTGCCGATAACCGCGCCGGACATATGATTCAGATCAAGACCCCCGACCTTGGCGGCATCGGCAACACGGCTGAGGCTGTCCTGTACTGCAAGGAAAAGGGCGTGGGCGCTTATCAGGGCGGCACTTGTAATGAGAGTGATCGTTCGGCACAGGTTTGCGTACAGGTTGCTATGGCGACCTCGCCTGATCAGATTTTGGCAAAGCCCGGCATGGGCGTTGACGAGGGCTACATGATCGTTTACAACGAGATGCAGCGCATCCTCGCACTTACAAAATAAGAGCTCGGTTACGTGAGGCGGGGGATTTTCCCCCGCCTCAAGCTTACTTGACAGGATACAGGTTCTTGCTAAATGGCAAGCCCTGCACTATAATTAATATAAATAATCCGCAACCTGTGTAATTGATGAGGAGAGCTGCAATGATCTATTCTGAAAAAGTGCTTAAAAGCCATTTATATTCGGTGTATTTCGCCCCCCGTGGGAAAAGCCGTATGGCCATGCTGGGTATGCAGCTTGCGCAGCAGTATCTCAGCTCCTTTGACCATCTTATCGGCCTTGTGGGGGAATCGGGCGCGGGCAAAAGCATGCTTATACACGGCATGTTTCCAGGGCTGGAAATGACCAACGACGACGAGGGGGTCAATATCCGCCCTCTGCCGCTGCTGTCCGCTGTGGAAGATGATGTGGGCTTTTACCGCCCCCACACATACCATGTGGACATTCGGTTTGAAGCGGCCTTTACTCCCCTTGGCACCCTTGCTGAGGCTATCAACGATGCCGTCGCGCTGGGAAAGCGGGTCATTATCGAGCATTATGAGCTTATTTACCCCTATCTGGGCAGGAACGCCGACCTTCTTATCGGCCTGGGGGAGGAGGTCATAATAACCCGCCCCACCCTTTTCGGGCCTGAGCCGCAGGATATTGCCAACACGGTGTTCAAATCCATTCTGTACAAGCGGCGCGTCCACTCGGCTGAGGATATGTGCTCCTTTGTGCTGAACGAAATGGGTGTGACGGAGCCATATACCAACGCCGACGTGCGCCACGGCTTCCTGCTGTCCTTTGCCAACAAGGTGGATTTTGACATACAAAAGCTTGAGGACACGGTCAACGAAATGATACAGCGGGACGTCATAATCACCTTTCACGATGAGCATCATATAAAAATCGACGGTCATGTGTGGCGCTGCAGCGGCTCCCGTACCCATGTGCGCTCCGCCAAGGAGATCGAAAAGCTCACCCTTGCCAAGGAGCTTATGCTGGATCCCGGCACCGGCAGGTTTTTGCTGGTGGGACTCGTAGGCAGCCAGGGGCAGGAGCGCATTGAGAACCTGAATAAAATTGAACTTTGGTAACGGAGGACAGCTATGAATATCATTAAAGCAGACCGTATCACTGACGCGGTCAGTCGCCTTTGCGTTGAGGCCAACCGCCATCTGCCCGGGGATGTGAAATGCCGTATTGAACAAATGAGGGACGCCGAAGCCTGGCCTGTGGCAAAAGAC
>JAVBSJ010000134.1:0-9994 GCA_031547105.1 Oscillospiraceae bacterium | reverse complement strand
TGCCCTTGAAGCCGCCGGAGATATATGCGATGTTAAAGGGACCTTTTTTGGATATATTATATAAGAGGCGCCCCAGGATTTTATTGGAATTGCCGCGCTCGGTATGTATCATGCCGCCGGAGTGGCCGCCTAAAAGGCCGCGGACGCGAATGGCGATGCCCTCGCCCTGCGCCTCAACATATTTGAATGGGACGTGGATAAAGACGTAGTTGCCGCCGGCTGAGCTGGCAAGGAAGCCCCCCTCACTGCCGGCATCCATGCCGATCATGGTGCGGGCTGAGATATGCTCCCCGCTCATGTTCATGGCGCCTACAAGGCCGACCTCCTCCATAGAGGTCATAACGCACTCCAGGGGAGGGTGAACGATGTCCTTGCGGTCGAGGACAGCCATCATATAGGCAATGGCATAACCGTCGTCACAGCCCAAAGTGGTTCCGGTGGCGGAAAGAATATCACCCTTGACCTGCAGCTTAAGCCCGTCCTTTTCCCAGTCGTGAACGGTGTCCTGGTTCTTTTCCGGCACAATGTCCAAATGACCCTGAAGCATTACAGGGGGCAAATGCTCGTACCCCTTGGTGCCGGGCTTTTTGATAATGACGTTATTCCATTCGTCCACGTGAACCCAAAGGCCGCGTTCCTCCGCCCAGGCCTTCATATAGGCGGCAATACCTGCCTCATTGCGGGAGGCGCGGGGAATTGCGCTTATATCTTCAAAAAAACGCAGTGCATCGGCCGGCTCGCGACCCTTTATTACATATTCCATAGCTCGGTCTCCTTTGTGTATTTTATACAGACAGTATATCTTTCCGGGCATATTTTTTCAAGAAGTTTGGTAAAAAAGATGATGTTTAGCTGTTTAACTATTTGGCAGGGTGTGCTATACTGATAAGCAATGATTAAAAAACTGTTAGGGGGAGAACTCTGTGCAAGAGGATAATAAAGAAAAAGCACAAGAATTGCAGAGCCCTTCGGCGTCAGGGGAGGCGGCCGAAAAACCGCAGGGCAAGCCCGCGTCCGGCGGCAGGATAAAATACGCCACTACACTGGACGATCTGGAATGGGGAGATAACTCGGTCGAGGACGGACACATTGCCGGCAAGAGGGAGCTGCCGGCCGGCGTGGAGTCGAGGAGCCTTTATAAAGATATTACCCGCATTACCTGGCCATCTCTTGTGGAGCTGCTGCTGACGCAGATGACCTCTATGGCCGACCTGATGATGGTGGGTCAGCTGGGGGCATGGGCCATTGCCGCCGTCGGGCTGACGACCCAGCCGAAGTTTTTGCTTACCACCATATTTATGGCCCTTAATGTCGGCGCAATGGCAATGGTGGCCCGCTACAGAGGTGCTGGCAACCAGGAAAAGGCCAAGCTGATTTTAAGGCAATCGCTGATGATGAACTGCGCCATCGCATTGTTTTGCGCTGTAATCGGCGTTTTTTTTGCCGAGGATATGGTGCGGTTTATGGCGGGCAAAAACAGCGAGCTTGCGGTAATACAGGCAGGAACCGATTATTTGAAGATACAGATGCTGGGTATATTCACCATGGCGCTTACCAGCACCATTACCAATACTTTGCGCGGGTCGGGGGACTCGCGCACCGCCATGATTTACAATACAATGGCCAACGTGGTCAATGTCGTTTTCAATTACCTGCTGATATACGGCAAGTTCGGCTTCCCCATGCTTGGAGTCGCGGGCGCATCCCTGGCTACGGTGATAGGGCAGTTTGTGGCCTGCCTGATGGCGTTTTATGCTATTACACGGCCGGAGCAGTATGTGCGTCTGCGGTTTTCCGAGGGGTTCATGCCTGATATGGAGGCTATCCGCGACATCACCCGCATTGGAATCCCTACCATGGTGGAGCGCTCTGCCATGCGTGTCGGCATGATAATATACCAGAAAACCATTTCAAGCCTTGGCACAGACGCTTTTGCCACCCATCAGATATGCATGAATATTCAGGCGCTGACCTTTATGAACGGCGAGGCCTTCTCCGTTGCTGCCACCGCCCTTGTGGGGCAGAGTCTGGGCAAAAGGCGGCCGGATATGGCGGTTCACTACGCCAACCGCACACAAAGAATGGGCATGTTTGTGTCTATTTGCATCGCCACGGTGGTGTTCTTCTTCAACAAGACGATTTTGGGGCTGTACACCGATGACCTGGCTATTATTATGCTGGGCGGCAGTTTGCTGCAAATGATCGCACTGATACAGCCGCTCCAGGCGTCACAGTTTATTTTCGCCGGCGTTCTGCGGGGCGCGGGAGACACCAAATATACCGCGACCGTATCCTTCCTTACGGTTATGATTCTCCGTCCGGGTCTTGCGCTGCTGGCGGTCAATTATTTTAATCTGGGCTTGACAGGGGCATGGTACGCCCTTGTAACAGACCAGCTGATAAGAACCTTGCTGATAGGCGTGCGGTATTATTCGGGCAAGTGGCGGCATGTTGTGCGGCATGACGCAGGGAAAAAGATTGAAGCGGCGGAAGCTTAAAAAGCAATAGAAGAGAGGCAGACGGATGTCTGCCTCTCGTTATTTCTGAGGCCGCTGTATGCTGCGGGTCTTCTGCGGCTTGCAAAGCAGAGCGGTTTTAATTTTTATTGAGCCGGAGCTGCTGCAAGCCGCCGGGGTACAATAAAGCTCCCTTTGCCCTATCCGAGATGAGGACTAAAGGCGGTGAAGCAAAAGCTTGTAATTTCCTTAAGAATTGCGGCGTCTTTTGTCTTTCGCTTGTCTTTTCTTGCTCTGCATGGTAATATTAAGAACACATAGCCTGTAGGGGACGAGAGCGTCCAAACGCCTTTTATTTTGGGAGAATCACATGGTAAAGAATATTTCAACCAAGCTGGAAAAGTTCTTTTTTGCCTTTCTGATAATCAACCCTTTCCTCGACGTCATATCGGGGGTATATATCAATATTCTTGAACAGCTTTCCGGCAGCGGGTTTGATACAATCTCTGTCCCCATAACACCCAGCCTTGTGGTGCGCATGGCGGTGCTGCTGCTGTTTGCCTTTTATGCCCTTGTGACCTTTGATAAAACGGCCATCGGCACCATTATCCCCATCGGAGTTGCGTGGGTGATGTCGGTAGCGGGGGAAATACTGTTTTTTTACGCCTTTAATTTGTTTGGCGATATACAGTATATCGCCAGATTTGTCTACAATCTTGCAGTGGTGCTTGTTTACGTCCAGGTTTTCCGCAATTCCGGCATGAGCAAGCAGGAGCTTATGAAAAAGCTGACCGACGTGCTGTGCTTTTCCCTTTTGCTGCTTTCGCTTTCCATAGTGCTTTCCTACGCCATCGGCGTTGGCTACACCACCTACGCCGACCGTTACGGCTCCCGCGGGGCCAGAGGCTTTTTCTATTCGGGCAACGATATAACCGCCATTCTCATGGCGGGGCTTCCTCTTGTGCTGTGCAGCTTTATGCAGAGCGGGCTGCGGGGGGCGAAGGAATACTGGGGCTATGCCTTCTCCTGCGCGCTGACGTCGATTTCGCTCCTGCTCATAGGCACAAAAACGGCCTTTATCGCCGTTTTTGCCGCGGTGGGGGTCTTCGCGGTTTGCGCCCTGTATTTCTGGCTGGGGAAAAAGCAGCGGGCGATGATGGTGCGCCTTTGCGTGGTGGTACTGCTGACCATAGGTGTTTTCGGGGTTCTTACGCTGATAACGGGGCAATCGGTATTCGGCGATATACGGACGTCGTTTATGCAGACGGGGGACACGCTGGAAAATGAGGGGGCGGCTACTGCGCTGCTCTCCGGACGGCAGAACAAGCTGAAATACGCCTATCGCATGTTCCGTGAGGGGGGCATATTCACTTATATTTTCGGTGTCGGCAGAGGGACCCAAAGCGTTATAATCGAGATGGATATTTTCGAGGTGGTTATTTATTACGGCCTCTTCGGGGCGCTGGTCATGCTGTGGCTTTATGCCAAGCTGGGCTTCGGATTCGTGTGGCAGTTTTTCAAAAATATGAAGGGGCTTGGCGATGATCTGATGCCCCTGGCCTGCCTGGTCTCATTGGGGCTGTGCGCAGCATACTTGGTGGCGGCGGGGCATATGCTGTTTTCCGTAACCTCGGGCTTTTATTTCTCCTTCGTGCTGCTTTACTCCAAAATGCTTTATACAAAGGATATAAAAGCGCTTAAGATTTGAGGGACATAGAAAAAAGACGGCCGCGAGGCCGTCTTTTGTTTTGCGCTTATTCCCAGAACAGAAGCTCTGTATAGGTGGACACCGGCCAATGCTCTGCGGCCACAATGGTTTCCAGCTCGTCAACCGATTGCCGGAGGGCGGTCATGGCCGGAACTATTTTATCCCTGTAATACTCCGAAAGAGCTCTTTGCCCGGAAGAGGGTGCTTTGTCCAGCAGCTTTTCCAGCTTTGAAAGGTGAGTTTTGGCCTGCGCCGCGGTGGATGTAACATCCTTGAGCATTGATGCCTCCACCGAAATATCCAGGGTAAGCCCTGTTTCCTTCAGCTTGTTGAAGGAATCGGCCAGAATACCTGCGTAGCGGGCGGCAGCGGGCAGGTAAAGCCTTTTCGCCATTTCCACCATCGTCTGTGCCTCGATGTTGAGGGTTTTGACATAATTCTCATGGTAGATGCCGTACCGGGCCTCCAGCTCCTTGCGGGTGAGGACGGAAAACCGCTCAAACAGCTCGACGGTTTTTGGGGCGATGATGGCGTCAAAGGCGTCAACAGAGGAGGTAATGATGGGCAGTCCGCGCTCCGCGGCCTCGCGGTGCCACTCGGGTGAATAGTTATTGCCGTTGAAAATGACTTTTTTATGCTCCCGCATAATATCGCGGATTATATCCCGCACTTCAGAGTTGATGTCGCTCGCTTTTTCAAGGCGGTCGGCAATTTTGGAGAGGGTTTCAGTCATTATCAGATTGGTGACGGTGTTGCAGTCAGCAATGCTCATAGACGCGCCCACCATGCGGAACTCAAACTTGTTGCCTGTATAGGCCATGGGGGAGGTGCGGTTGCGGTCAGATACGTCCTGGGGCAGGGCGGGCATGGAGGAAACGCCGATTTTTATATTGCCTCCCTGGCGGAAGGTGGATTCCCCGCCGGTTTCGATTTCGTGCAGAATATCGGTCAGCATATCGCCCAGGAATATGGAGATTATGCTTGGCGGTGCCTCATGCCCGCCAAGACGGTGGTCATTGCCGGGGGAGGCGGCGGTGCAGCAGAGAAGCTCGGCATAATCGTCCACCGCCCATATGAAGGCAGAAAGGAACAAAAGGAACTGGGCGTTGCTTTCGGGTGTTTTACCCTGCTTGAGCAGGTTGCGCCCATGGTCAACCGAGATTGACCAGTTGTTGTGCTTGCCGGAGCCGTTTACGCCTGCAAAGGGCTTTTCATGCAGCAGGCATACCATGTTATTGCGCAGTGCGACCTTCCTGAGGGTTTCCATAGTCAGCTGGTTGTTGTCGCAGACGATGTTGGAGGTGTTGAAGACCGACGCCAGCTCATGCTGGGAGGGGGCGGCCTCGTTATGCTCCGTCTTGGCGGGGACGCCAAGCGCCCAAAGCTCCTTATCCACCTGCCGCATAAAAGTGCTTACGCGGTTTTTTATGGAGCCGTAATAGTGGTCGTACAGCTCCTGCCCCTTGGCCGGCTTTGCGCCGAACAGAGTGCGGCCGCAAAGCATAAGATCATGCCTGCCGGAATAGAGGTCGCGGTCGATAAGGAAGTATTCCTGCTCGGCACCCGACATGGAGGTAGCTCTTTTCGCCTCATTATCCCCGAAGCAGCGCAGGATGCGTATCACCTGCTCCGACAGCGCCTCCATGGAACGGAGAAGGGGGGTCTTTTTATCCAAAACCTCTCCCGAAAAAGAGCAGAAGCAGGTGGGGATGCAGAGGGTGCCCTCCTTCACAAAGGCGGGGGAGGTGCAGTCCCAGGCGGTGTAGCCTCTGGCCTCAAAGGTGGCGCGCATGCCGCCGGAGGGGAGGGAGGAGGCGTCCGCCTCACCCCTGACAAGCTCCTTGCCTGAAAAGGACATAATAATGCTGCCGTCCTTTTGGGGGTTGATAAAACCCTCGTGCTTTTCGGCCGTGTAGCCGGTCATAGGCTGAAACCAGTGGGTAAAATGGGTCGCCCCCATGTCGATAGCCCAGCGCTTCATGCCGTTGGCAACGGCATCCGAAATGGCGGGATCCAGGGTGCGGCCGTCGTCGATAGTGCGCCTGAGCTCCTTATATGTATCGCCGGGCAGGTATTCGCGCATGGAGTTATCATTAAAAACGTTGGAGGCGTAGCTTTCAGTGAGCTGGTATTTGGTTTCTGACATATCGATTTTCCTTTCCCCTAAAAAGAGACGGCAAACAAAAACACTATGGGTATAGAATAAACCCATAGTGTTTTGTAAAGCAATAGTTTTAGAAAAAAGATTTGAAAATAATTTTTTATGTCAAAATAAAACAATAAACTAGGAGAAATATAAGTAAAATCGCCTTAAATAAATTATTTAAGTTATTTGGCTGTTCCGTCGATTTGCTTTACCGCCTCTGCCACCATCTTGTCAAGAGCCTTGAAATCAATGTATGGCCTGTACAGCGCTTCCATTTTGTCATGAAGGGCGCAGGCAGAAGATATCTCAGCCACCGCCTCATCCATTAGCTGGTGGGAGGATTTAATGAGAATCTTTGCCCTGCCTCTTAAATGCCGCAGCTCAGAGGTCAGCAGGCTGCTGTCAAGGCGAATGCGGCGGAAGGGGGTGCCGGCATAAAACTTATGCGGGTCGGATGTGACAAAGGCAAGTGAAAGCTCCGGAACGATGACATGCTTCAGCTTGCCGGGTTCCTTTGCGCAGTAGCAGGCATAAACATCATAGCCCGCCTTGACGGCCGCCTTGCAGATGGGCTCCAGCATTATGTAGGAGAAGCCGTAGGTATCATAAAAATCGTAAATGCGTTCTGCCAGGCTGTCGGCGGTGGAATAGAGCCTAAGGACACCCTTTGGGGTGACAGCGTCTATAAAACGCTTTTTCAGCCGCCCTACGCCTCCCTTTTTGGGAATCTCGCGGGAGATAATGCCGGCAGCCCGCTTCTCCAGCTTTTCCTTGGAGATATATTCAGCCATAGTTTGGTTGACGTGCTCATCAATAAGGGCAGAAGCGCCGATAAGCCTGTAGGCCTGCTGATAGTGGTGCTTTGAGCGGTGCTGCAAAAGCGTCAGAGCCGGGTATTGCTCTCTCATCTGCGCCTTGTTCCTAAAGGGAGAAAGGGCAATGTATCCGCCGCTTGCACCGGGAAAGGGGGGCTCAGTCACATGGGAGATTGAAACGACAGTCCACATGGGGTGAACGGTTTTGCATGGGCAAATTGGCGGACAAGCACAGATCCAAATGCTATACGGTGTTTTGGTTTTATGCGCAGTAGCCGCAAAGGGCAGCCCATGCAGGGGCAGGAGTGAGGGCACATGCCAGTTTCCCCCCGCACTTTAGCGCCGCATAAGCTCTACCAGCCATCTAAAAAACCAGATGAACAAGAATATTATTTCATCTATGAATAGAAGAATAATAAGTGTTCCGGCAATTGGATAGAATATTGACTCGAATGAACCAAAGGGAGCGAAAACACTGATGCCAAGCCAATTGAGAAGATATGCGCCTCCCAGTATCACAGCAGCCAAACGAACGATGATACCTTCTACATTTACTGTTTCTTCGCTGGGGAAATGGAGCATTTTTCGAAACTTAAGAGAGGGGTTTACAGGTATCCCAAATCCATCTAAAAGGGCTATGTTTCTGCCACCCGTCCAAAATGCCCAGATATATACTACTATACTTATAAACTCAAACCATTTGGTATGGATAAAGCCATCCATGTGCTATCAATCACATCCTTATCCGCCTCATCGCAATCGCTTGAAAAATATTATCTGTATTATCGCGTCAAGGAGAAAAAGGCACAGCAGCGGAAACACGACATAGGAAAACCCAAGCTTGAACTCTCCGAACGGTGCAAAAATGTTCACACCAAACCAGTTTAGTAAAGCACCAAAGCCAAGCAACAGCGTAGCAATTTGAAAAATAATTCCTTCCAAGCTTATTAACTTTCTTGCAGGTAAAAATAAAGCTCGGCGCAGCCATTTTGGAGGATTAAGCTGTACTAGATAATCGTACTCAGCTACATTCCTGCCCCCCATTAGGCCTGCCCATATACTAACCAGTATTTCTATGAACTCAACGGGGCGGCTGTTTATAAAGTCTGCCATCTGTATCTCCTGAAGGCTTATTGTGGCAAATAATGCTTCCTTTGTATAGGGACTGCACTTATACAATCCGCCCCGATACGCCAAAGCACATTGGCTGTTATTCAAGTGCCCTGCAATGTTGTTTCTAATAGTCTGATAGCGATTCAGACGGTGTGCGTACTTTTGCTGAATTGGTTTTTAATTTTTGCTGCTATTTGCTTAGCATCATGCGTACTTTTGTGAAAAGAAATTTTAACTTGAGATTCGGTTATTAGGGCTACTATACTTAATGTGATGATTTTGCATTTTATTAGCTGCTGCCTGTAGACCTGGTTATATAGATAGTGCTCCCATTGACTTTGATGTGCAATGCTTGTTAAGGCAAGGTATTCACATTCTGATGCAAAAACATGATGAAGTATTTCTTTGAGTCGGTCACCGCTTACCATTAATACAATATCGCTATATGTCGGATCATTATGAAACGAGGTTGTATATTTGAGGTTAAGCGATAGTATTGCCTGAAAAAGAGAACTGGAGGCTTCAACATCACCTACTTCGATAATGGCATATTCATACTCGAACAACTCAACAATCTTCAGTATATTATCTTCTGAGCAATGGAGCCTGCTGATAAAAATATCTACGACGTCCCCCCAAAGCAACGGGCTGATTTTAAGCTTCATCTTTTCAGACCTCCATCGATTCGGTATTGATAATCACTATCCCAACAATTTTGCCATTACCGACGCAAGGCACCAGAGGGAGCTTGCCCTAACCGGTCAGAAGCTTTTTTGTGATTCCATCCTAGTTACTTACCACTGCCTGTTATGGAAGCTTTTTAAAAACATTAATCCCCCTAAGCAGCAATACGCAGTGTATGGATAACAACAGGAGTATTGGAATAAATCCTACAGCCGTCATTTTTACCCGAAAAAATTGTTGCTCTTGATATTTAGCAGAGCTGCTTAATGAGAATATCTCCCTTTCTTCAGTTCTCAAAGAAAGGATGCCGAAACTGGGCATTTCCCCAAATTGATCTGCCCAAACATTCTCAATTCTAAAAAATATTGTTTGTCCGGCCTTTAAGCTATCAATATCGGCAATATTAACATCCCCTTTCATGTATGTGATTGCCAGCTTATCCCCATATTCTTTTGTATAAATGCTTCGGCACTCATAGTCGTCATCTGAATCCGTTATTGTTATGCTGATAAATGTAGCTGCATATTCAGTCGTATTCTCCTCAGAAAGCGTTTCCACATTATCTACACCTTTTATGGTGATTCCAGACACACACAGCATCGCTAATGAAAAAACCAATACAAGAACAATCATTGTCCTCTTCATCTTTAGTCACACCCTCGACCGTATAATGTTTGTTGAAGCAGTATGAGAGGTTCACCCACCACTACACATGTAGCAGTGGGCGGCAGACACGCCCTAAACTAAAGACTTGATTGATTCAATAATGTGCTTTTTAGCATAGGATAACCATCAATTATTCGGTATTCCTTTTCGTTTTTAAACATAGCCTTGGCACCTTATCTTTGGTTACAGTCCCTTCCATACGCTGCCTAATCAAATCATGCTCAAAGACTTTAATATAAATGTTGCTGCATTAGAACTCTACCTTTGCCAAGGCGCTTATAATTGCTCTTGCTCGTTGCCGCTGTTCTTCCCAGAGCGGATGATGCTTTAGTCCGCTTAAGGTCCAGAAATATTCGTTATATAAAGCGCCAGCCATAGAAACATCGCAAAAGGCGTTATCTATTTC
>JAVBSJ010000131.1:0-7610 GCA_031547105.1 Oscillospiraceae bacterium | reverse complement strand
AGCCGCGCCTTTTCCTTGAGCGGCACAGGCGCTGACTCAATAAGCTTTACCGATTCGGCCTCTGTTTCAACCTGGGCACGCGGCGCTGTAGCCGCGCTGGCTGACATAAAGGTTATAAACGGCCGGCCCGACGGCAGCTTTGACCCCAAGGGCAAGCTGACCAGGGCAGAAATGCTGACCGTTCTTGACAATCTTCTGGCCGATCTGGTCACGCAGGACTATACCCGCAGCCTTAAGGGCAACCTGCTTGTCACCACTCCCAATGTGCGCCTGCACGATATGGTAATTGACGGCAACCTGTATATAGCTGACAGCGTGGGCGAAGGGGATATAATCCTTGAAAATGTAGTTATCAGCGGCACTGTGATAGTTCGCGGCGGCGGCGTCAACTCCATTACCTTCTCCGGCGCAAGCTATGCCTCCTCTGTAGTGGTTGCCAAGCCGGGCGGACATGTGCGCATCAATGTTGAGGAAGGCGCCGATGTCCCGGCTGTACACGTGGCGGACACCTCCGTTCTCGAGCCTGTAAGGGAAAATGTT
The DNA here is from genome assembly GCA_031547105.1 of Oscillospiraceae bacterium. Classification (GTDB taxonomy): domain Bacteria; phylum Bacillota; class Clostridia; order Oscillospirales; family Butyricicoccaceae; genus JAVBSJ01. The sequence goes on along the minus strand of JAVBSJ010000131.1, from coordinate 7,070 downwards.
ATTATTGAGGGTCATGTGCGGGAAGTGTTTGTGGAGGCCGGTGTGCCCGTCACCCTGCAAAACGCCAGCGTTGAACAGCTCACTACCGTCAGCCCCGCTTCCACAATAACGGTGGACAGCGGAAGCACTGTCAAGGTAATCGATGCTACCCATGAGGCAACCATAGATGTTTTAGGTCAGGTATCCTATATTTCCGCTTCCGCACCCATTGTCGTTGAAGGTAATGGCGCCGTGGAAAACGTCGTCTGCCACACAGGGGCAAGCGGGACAACCGTGTCCACCCACGGCACTGCCGTTTATGTGGATGAAACTGCCTCCTCCGGCGCTACGACGGCAGTCACCGTCGGCGACACTGTGATTTCAGCAGGCTCGGCTGTCAAAACCGACACCACCGGGGCGCATATAACAGTTATTGAGGCTCCTTCCGCGCCGGTCGCGCCGGTCATAGAGCCTGTACACGCAGCGCCGGTCATTCCCGACAATTTGCCTGCCGCCCCTGTCACGCCGGTGACACCTGTCACACCCGTCACACCCGTCACACCTGAAGCACCGGTGACACCTCCTGCCGATGAGCCGGGGGACAGCGACGGCGGCGATTCTGATCCCTTTATTCCCGTTACAAAGGTGATGCTTAGCAATTCTGCGCTGTCCTTGGCTGTAATGGAAACAGCCCTTTTGTCGGCAACAGTCTCCCCGTCAACCGCGACTGATCCTGCCGTAACCTGGAGCAGCTCTGACACCGCTGTCTGCACCGTATCAAACGGCACTCTCATCGCCGTGGGGCGCGGCAGCGCTGTGATAACCGCGCAGGCAGGCGGCAAAAGTGCCACCTGCACCGTAACCGTTACAGCAGTCTGGGACGGCGCGCTTTCCGACTACACCTGGTATAATCCCTCCGCCTCGACCATGCAGATCTCCACAGGGGCGCAGCTTGCAGGTATGATGGATATAATTGCGGGACGCGCGGCCGGTATATCAAAGGATGATTTCAACGGCAAAGCTGTCACGCTGACCGATGACCTTTATCTGGGCGGCGAGGCCTGGAATCCCACAGGAAACTCCAATCACTTCTGCGGTACTCTTGACGGCAACGGCAAAACCATTTACGACTTTAGCCTCACCGCTCCTGACAGTGCCTACGGCGGCCTTTTCGATATAATCTCAAGCGCCACAATAAAGAACCTGACCCTTCAAAATGTTGACATCACTACAGGCAGCGGCTGGGTAGGGGCAATCGCCGGCAGGGCCGACAACTCCACAATAAGCAATTGTACCGTCTCCGGCAGCATTGAGGCGACCTCCAACACAACAGGCGTTGCCGGAATAGTTGAATATGCTTACCGCACTGAGATCACTGGCTGCACCAACAATGCTTCTGTCACCGCATCAAACGCCGCCGTTGCCGATGAGGAGTTTACCTATGTGGCCGGAATTGCATGTGAGCTCAATAGCAGCGAAATAACCTATTGTGTCAACACAGGTGACATCACCATAGATGCAAGCGGCAGCGTCTGGGGCGCAAACGCCAACACCATCGGCGGCATTGTGGCTTATCTTAAAAACGGCAGCGTTGTGGACTCCTGCGAAAACAGCGGCGACATTACCTCCATCGGCCTTGGGTACGGCTCAGCCGGGGGAATCGCCGGATGTGTTTCCAGCGAGAACGGCCTTGTCGATCTCACCGTAACCAACTGCGAAAACCTCGGTGAAGTTTATATGAGCGGCGGAAACATCTACGCGGGCGGAATCATCGGTGAGGCGTATGCATACACCTCCCATGGTACGGAATACACTCTGGTGATTTCCGGCAACATCAACCACGGCGCCGTCATCATTGACGCCGATGCCTCTGACGCCGACCTTTTTAACCCTGACTGGATGGCCGGGGCGGGCGGTATAATCGGCTGGCTGGATGATTATATGGGAGAGTTTGACTGCGGAACTCCCGACACCAACGAAAGCCTTGTTGCGCCTGTCTCGCTAAACGAAAGTGAGCTTGTCCTGACAGACAATATGTACGCAATCGTTATCAGTGTCCTGTATTCATAACCAGCGCCCGGCTCTTTTCTAGTGCTGTAATAAAAAACCGCCCCCTGACACGGGTTACCGTGCCGGGGGGCGGCCTTCATATCTATCTTTTTTGTTTTAGCAGCGCGGCAAAGCTTCTGTTCACTTGCCCTGCCACCGCCTGTAGCTGCCATAGCCTGCGCCGCCCGGCTTTTGCAGCGTGCGTCCGCGCAGCAGGTCATATTTGCGGGTATACCCGCCTATATCCACCCCCTGCTTCAAACAGTCTATCAATATCCTGGCGCAGGCGCGGCTGTCGCTTCCGGCGTCGTGATGGTTAAGCTCAATCCCCAAATGTCCGCAAATGGTGTTGAGCCTGTGGTTTTCAAGCTCCGGATAACACTTGCGCCCCATGGCGCAGGTGCAGGCGTAGCTTGCCACCGGCTGCCATTCTATGCCGTATGCGCAGAGGCATTTGGACAGCACCCCCATATCAAAAGGCGCATTGTGCGCCACCAGTATCCCGCTGCTCATATAAGGGGCGATTACCCGCCAAAGCTCCGCAAAGGTGCCCTTCTGCGCCGCCATTTCCGGCGTTATGCCCGTCAGCCTGACATTGAAATAGTCAAAATGGGTTTCAGGGTTTACCAGGGTGCTTATCTCCCTGATGATCTCTCCGTCCTCAACCACCGTAATGCCGATAGAGCTGATACGGTCATTGTAGGAATTGGGTGTTTCAACATCGAACGCAACATATTTGGCCACGTATTTTCCCCTTTTCTCAAGCACGGGCTATTTACGCAATATTTTATCCATGCTTCTGCCCTTTGCCAGCTCATCCACCAGCTTATCCAGGTAGCGCACCTTTTGCATCAGCTTGTCCTCGATTTCCTCTACCCGGTAGCCACATATGCTTCCCGTAATCAAGGAGGCGTTGGGGTTAAGCTGAGGTATATCCTCAAAAAAGCTCTCTACATTTGTGTCATTATCCAGCTGCCGCTGCAAACCCGCTTGGTCGTATCCCGTCAGCCAAAAAATAATCTCATCGACCTCTGCCTTTGTCCGCCCCTTTTTTTCGGCCTTTTCTACAAGGAGAAGGTAAACGCTGTTAAAGGGCAAGGTGAATATCCGAGGTTTTTTCATTTCTGTTTCTCCCGTCACAAGCATTTTATACCACAAGCATGAAGTGCGAAAGTGGTACAGCCTAACTAATTTGTATAATAACCGCTATGCGGTCATTATGCCACAAGCGCGCAGTGCGAAAGTGGTATAATCCTAACTAATTTGTATAATAACCGCTATGCGGTTATTATATCACACAATGGCAAGCTGTTCCAGCCTGCCGCCGGACGGCCTTTATATTCCCCGCATTTTCCCGGGGCCTCACCGTCTTAGTCTAATTATATCGTCAAGGCTTTCGTCCGGCAATCGAAGCGATAGTTTTTAAGGCGGCCTTATGGTAAAATAAATCCTGTAAAATCAAAAATACCCCTTGACTCTCCGCTTGCCGGAGGCTGTAGGATAAGCTTACAAGAGAAGGGACAGTGATTTTTTGTACCGCATAGGCATGTTTTCCAAGCTGGGCAGGGTTACGGTTAAGACGCTGCACCATTATGACGAGGTGGGCTTGCTTCCCCCTGCCTATATTGATGGCGAGAACGGCTACCGTTATTACGAGGCAAGCCAGCTCCTCCGCCTCAATGAAATCGTTGCGCTCAGGCAGATGGGGTTTTCCATCCCTGAAATTTTCGCACTTGTTGATGGCCACAGCATTGATGAAATACTGCGGCAGCGCAAAGCCGAGCTTGAAAGCGAAATGCATGACATCACCGACCGGCTCTTTCGGCTGAACAACTACATTGAAGAACGGAAAGAGGGTCATATTATGAATTATCAGGCAGTCATCAAGGACATCCCCGCATTTACCGTGTACTCGGCAAAGTATACACTGCAAAACTACCAGTCCCTGAACGAGATCATGCCCGCCCTGGGGGAAAAGGTCAGCAAGGCCAACCCGGGCATTAAGTGCGTTGAACCGGGCTATTGCTTCAATGTCTACCTTGACGGGGAATACCGGGACACAGACATTAATGTGGAAATTTGTGAGGCGGTGACCAGCCGCGGCAAGGATGGGGACGGCATCGTGTTCAAGGATATTCCCGCCGTAACTGTTGCCTCTGTGCTTCACCGGGGTCCTTATGAAAAGCTGGGCGCGGCTTATGCCTACGTGATGCAGTGGGTGGAGCAGAACGGTTATCAGATTATCGGCAATGTGCGTGAGAGCTACATTGACGGCATTTGGAATAAAGACAGCGATGAGGAGTGGCTGACCGAGCTTCAGGTGCCGGTTGCAAAAAAATAGCCCCTTCACAAAATATGCTTTGTCTTACAACCCCTCTAAATCCTCTGCGTACCCAGAGAGGCTTGTGGAAAAACCCCTTCCCTTACGCAAAAGTGGCGCGTAAGCTCAAACAACAGCTGCGGTGAAATCGGTTGTTTCCAAAAGCCTGCATTGATAGCTTTCGCTCAACCGGGAAAGCTGGCTGTTTTCGAAAGCTTAACAGAGGATTTTTACGCAAGCTGTATGTAGTAATGCAACATGCGCTTGCCGGCGATTTTATAGCCCTTTGGCGGGGTAAATAGCCTTTTCGGCAAAAAACGAGGAAGCGAAGTTCGCTTCCTCGTTTTCTTTGATTTACTTGCCGGGGGTTTACTTTGCGAAATATTTACCGTCTTTTTTCTTGTCGGAGAAACAAAGTGCGATCAGGCCTCCCATGCTTGTCAGCAGCAGCGCCGCCCACAGCATCAGCTTGCCCGCGTCTCCGGTCGCGGGAGTATCGTCCATTGCGGGCGTCTCGTCGGTCGGAACCTCGCCCGGCTCAATGTCAATGACGTCGATGTCATCCGGCAGGTCGGGGTTATCATCGGCCGGCGGCTCAACATCGGGGATTTCCATGCCCTCAACAGTCTGATTTTCAACGGTGATATAGATGGTCTTTCCGTCCATCTCGGCATTTATCTGGATACCAACGGCGGTGCTGTTTGTGTGTCCGGCATCGGTGATGGTATAGCCGAGCAGCCGGGAATAGTCGTTTGCGACCTCCATTAGATAATAGGTCGTGTCGCTCTTGAGACCGGGAATTGTGATCCCTGCCTGGTTGGATCGGATGGTATATGTCCCGACCAAGTTGCGATCCTCGTCAAAGAGCTGCACCGCGAAGGCCTTGCCGGTATCGGCGATGCTGCCATCGGCATTTGTCAAGCTCTTACTGATGTCGAAGGTAACCGTTCCGTCTTCCGGCGGGTCGATGGGCCCTGGGTCGTCCGTCTTGACCGTGTACAGCACAATGATGGTCTTGTCCGTGTTCGCGGTGCCGGCGGCAGGGTCTCCGGTAATGGAATCGCGCACGTAGCCCGAAATATCAACGTTTGTCTGGCTCGTCACGTTATAGCTGCTGCCCTTGACTGCGCGCATCGCGGCGGGGCTGAGCAATTGGTCATTGGTGCCCTTTTCGCGGTACTCGACAGTGATGTTGACATACTCCGGCTTGTCGGGGCCGGGAGGAGTGGAGTTGCTTTCCCAGATGGCGTAGAAGGTGGTTTCGGGTGCACTGCCGACCAGGTAGCCCGAATTGGCGGCGTAGACGATGCCGCTTGCGGCGGTGGGATCCTCCGACCAGCCGATGAAGATGTAGCCTGAGCGTGTGAAGACATCGTCACGGGCAAGGCTTATATAGTCGTGCTCTATAACCGACCAGCTGAAGCGGGTGCCTCTGCCGCCATTGGGGTCAAAGGTCACCAGCTGCGGATCGACGAGATAGCGCGCGATGAGGTGCTGGTCGCCGTTCATGGGCAGGATGTTACCTTCATAGTAGGCGCGGCCGGTGCCCGTCGTGTCGCCTTTGGCGCCCCGCTGCCAGCCGGAGAACTTGCCAACGCCGGCAACATTCTTTTCGCTGCCCGGCGCGTCCTTCACCGCTGCACCTGCGCCATAGGCATACAGCTTAGTGTCTGCCGGCGTTGATGAAGGGCTGGTGTTAAGACCCATGCTGTAGGTCAGTTCAAAGTCTGTCAGCTTCCACTTGGCGAAAAGGGTAGTATCTGCGACAATAGCCGTGTTAAAATCAAATGCTACATCGTTGCCATCCACAGACCAGTACCAGCCTAAAAACGCGCCGTGGCCTTCGTAATACTCACCTGCGATAAAGCCGCCTTCCTGCACTGAGGGCGAGGTGGTTGCGGTGTTTTTTCCCACGATCTGCGAAGCAACTTCTGCGCCGCCCGTCTTTGCATCAAGATACGTCACCTTAACCGGCTCCGCCACCCACTGAGCATAAAGCTTTACATCTGCATACGGCATTGTGCGGGATATGGAGAAATCACACGGCGTCTCCAGTGTGCTGTCATAATACCAGCCGCCAAAGGCATAGCCCTCTTTCGCGGGTTCTTCTATAACCTGATCAAGAAGTGTCCCGAACTTAACCGTTTGAGACGCAGGTGTAGCACTAGTGCCTCCGTTAAAGTCCAGCTCAAGATTGTAATTGCGGCGATCATAGAAAGAAAGAACTTCATTCTGCGTTTTATCGGCCACAAGTGTTTTGTAAAAAGGGATGTATATCGTCTCTCCGGAGTTATCGGTTGCCTTTGCATAGGGCACCTTGTAGTTGCCGTTGTTTTCCTCGCTATAGAGATTTGCCGGCAATCTGATTAACCCATTATAATCCGATTGAACATACCATCTGGTCGGCTCAACAAGTGACTCTAATACATTTGTGACGGAATAATATTTCCCTTGAAACCCTGGGTAGTATTCACTTCTCTCTCCCACCACAACATTGTCTTTTGTGCCGCTGCCGTCATACCCTCCATCCCAATACAAGCATCCGGCGGCCTCATGCTCTGCGGGAGTGGTGTGGGTTTTATCGACGCATTCATAATAGGTGATGTGTCTGGAAGTTACCGGCATATCACCCCAATAAGGGTAAAATACCTTTGATCCGGCTATGGTGCCGTCACAAGTAATATAGGGAGCATCTACATAGTGGAAAGCTTGATTATCTTTT
>JAVBSJ010000010.1:0-21070 GCA_031547105.1 Oscillospiraceae bacterium | reverse complement strand
AGCCGGGGGCAGGCGCTGAAAACCTTCACCGTGCCCGTTCCCTTTAGACAGGGCATGGGCAATGTGGCACGTTGCTTCTTTATATACACAAAAAGTGCCCCCATACTCAAGGGCAGATAAAATAAAAAGGGAGGGGTTACCCTCCCTTTTGTTATGTAATTGCTTACGGCGGCTCAAGCCGTTTATCTGCTGTGTTCCTCGCTGTCGGTTTTCGGGAAATTGTATCGGTAGTCTGAAACGGTTATAAATATTTGCGTGATAAGCAAGAGGAAAAGCGGAAACTCAAGCCTTTTATAGTAAACGGCAAGCCATGTACAAAGAACAGTCATCCCTGCCTGAATTAGCCTGAACCGCTTCTTTGGGAAAAACCATTTCCCTGACAGCTGAAGGCCAAATATGATGAGTGACCCCACAACTACGAGGCCGATCAACCAGAATAAATAAGGAATAAGAGCCTCACCGAGTACTAGCGCGGCAAAACTGAATAGGGCACAAAAAACTAACCCTGACCCGTATTCAATCCAAAACTGCGTCTGTTCCTTGCTCATTAATAGACCACCTCACTTTAATTACACTATATCACACTTTTACGAAAAATGAGTGATACAATGCTACAATCGCTGTGTGTTTATAAAAGATTAACAAATATTTTTTAGTTATATAGGCGCTCTGCGGAGCCTGACAATTGTAAGAGATGCCCTATTGTGCTAAAATGAAAGCAACGAACACTTCAGTTGAGTAAAGATGAACAAGACGAGCATAAGAATACAAAAGGAGGAGCAACATGTACGATGTAATCATCAAGGGCGGGCTGGTCGTAGACGGAAGCGGCGAAAAGGGGTACCGGGCCGATGTAATGGTTAAGGACGGCAGGATAGCCAAAATCGGCTCCGCCGAGAATGAGGCGGCAAAAACCGTCATCGATGCCGCCGGAAGGGTGGTCACCCCCGGGTTTATAGATTACCACAGCCACAGTGATCTCAGCGTGCTGCTGGCTCCCTCCGGCTACAATTTCCCGGAGCAGGGGACGACTACCCAGATCACCGGGCACTGCGGCAGCGGGCCCGTGCCTTATTATGACGGTCTGTTTGAGGGCATCCGCCAGACCCACGGCGAAAGCAAGGTAGAGGAGCTGAAGGAAATCTGCAAGGATTACCGCAGCTTTATGGCAGAAATCGAGAAGCGGAGCTTTGCCACCAATATGGCCTTTTACGCAGGTCAGGGCTGCATCAGGGGCGCCGTAATGGGCTTTAAGGCGGGTGAGCCGACGGACGCTGAGCTGGAGGAAATGAAGAAGCTTATGGCAGGGGCTATGGAGGCCGGCTTCCTGGGCTTTAGCACAGGGCTGGTTTACGCCCCTTCCGTCTACGCCGGAGAGGGTGAGCTTGCCGAAATCGCCAAGGTCGCCCACTCATACGGCGGCAGCTATACCTCCCATATCCGCGGAGAGGGCAGCAGCGTGGTTCAGTCGGTTCAGGAGGCGCTGCGGGTGGGTGAAAAATCGGGTATCCCCGTGATAGTCTCTCACCTTAAGGTCATGGGCAAGAGCAACGAAGGCGCGTCAAAGGAAATGCTGCGCCTTATAGAGCAGCACAATGCAAACGGCGGCACCGCCTGGGCTGACCAGTATCCCTACACAGCAGGCTCGGCGCCCCTTATCAGCCAGCTTCCTCCCAAGTTCGCAACCGAGGGGAATGACAAGCTGGTGGAAAAGCTGAAGGATTCCGCAATGCGCAAAATCATTGAGGAAGCTGCCCTTAACCATCCCGAGGAGTTTGAAAGCAATATTTACAACGCAGGCTATCCCGGCATGCTTATTGTCGGCGCGCACTACACCCCCCAGTATATCGGAAAATACGTCAGCGAGATTGCCGAGGAGGAGGGGAAAGCGCCCTTCGACGTTATATGCGACATCCTCATCGCCAACAACGGCGTTGTTCAGGGCATATACTTCTCCCAGAATGAAAGCGATATGCTGCGCATTATTTCCCATCCCCGCGTCATGGCGGGCAGCGACAACTCCGATTATCCGGAGAAGCGGCCTGCCGATAAGGTTGCGGGGGGACATCCCCGCGGCACCGGCACAATGACCCGCCGTATAGAGATACTTAGGGACAATAACCTGCTCTCCGTGGAGGAGACCATACATTCCATGACCGGCCGCCCCGCTGCCGTGGCAGGTATAGCCGATAAGGTCGGCCTGCTTAAGGAGGGTATGCAGGCGGATATATGCGTGCTGGATTATGACAACGTCCGCGCCCATGCTGACTATGTCCACCCCTTCAGGAGAAATGACGGCATAGATTATGTGCTGCTGGGCGGTGAAGTGATTGTTGAGCATGGGGAATACAACGGCAAGCGCCACGGCAGGCTGCTGAAGCATAAAAGGTAAGCAAAGCTCCGTATCATAAAAAACAGGCCGGATATATCCGGCCTGTTTTTTATACAATATGCGTGCTATGGCAAAGGGGGAGCGCCTACACCGGCAACCCAAGGGAGCGCAGGACTTCAACACCGTGCTCAGAGTCTTTATTGCTCCACATATAGAGGTTTTTTTCATGGGTTATTTCAAAGCCGGTTTTAAGATATATCCGCGCGGCCACATGGCTCCACGTTTGGGTGTGGAGGTAGTAGTCATGGTCGCCGTCCAGCTCAAGCATAAGCTCCATCACCCGGGACACTATGGCTTTGCCGAGACCGATGCCCTGATATTTGGGCTTAAGCGCAATTGACCTGAGCCAGGGGTCAATTCTGCCCCCCTCCGATTCCTGCTTCCAGGCCGTGCCGGTTCCGATTTTTTCGCCGTTGGGGGCTTCGATAAAAAGCATGCGGTTTTCCGGTCTCATGTCGGGGGAGGAGAGGAACTCTTTCTTGAAATTGCGGAGCCCCTTGCCGATTTCATTGAGACCCAAAGTGGAGATGTGCATGGCGCACCAGTTAAGCTCGTCCCCGGGCTTGTAAAACACATAGCGGAATCCCTCCGGCAGCTCGCAGTGCCGTATAGGGGTTCCTTTGGGGCGCTTCATTAGGATGTCGACGCATTCAACGCTTTTGTCCAGCATGATTTTCCTCCGTTCCTGCCCTAAGGGCAAATATACTGTTATGGCTGTGCGTGTATCTGGTCTTTTTTTCGTGCCACTGCACGGTATATTTTCATTCCCTGCTGAGAGAAGCTCTGCTCATACTCTGTCATCACATTTTCCGTGTCGGTCGCGTGCAGATCAAGAGATACCTCTTCAAGGGTATAGCCAATCTGCGAAAACTCACAAAGTGAAAACTCAAACAGGTGTTGATTGTCAGTTTTCTGATGTATTTCACCGCCGGGAATAAGGAAGCGGTCGTAGACAGAGAGCATTCCCCGACAGGTCAGCCTCCGCTTGGCCCGCTTTTTCTGCGGCCAGGGGTCAGAAAAGTTGAGGTAAACACGCTCTATTTCATTTTCAGCAAAGACCTCGTCCAGCTTTGCGGCGTCAATGTCGATAAACAGCACATTGGTCAGGCCCATTGCCATAGCCCTCTCCATAGCGAGAATGAGAACGCTTTGAAACTTTTCAACCGCCACAAAAAGAATGTCGGGATGTTTTTGCGCCATTTCGGTTATGAAGCCGCCCTTACCGCAGCCAATTTCCAAATGCAGGGGCAGCTCCCGCCCAAATGCCGCCTTCCACCGGCCTTTATTGAGTATGGGTTCACTGACCAGATACTTTTCGCATTTCTCCATGCGCTGCGGGAGGTTGCGCTTTCTTCTCATTCGCATATGCTTACCAGCCTTAATTGTCAAATTGTCGTGCCCCTTTAGGGCTATTATACTGTCAAAAGCGGCGGCATGCAAGGGGAGGGTTTGACACGGAGGAGGAGAGCGTATACAATATTTATCAGGTCTAAATAATTCTTTAGCCATATGTCCCATAAGGAGCCTTTTGTGAAAAGACTTGCCCTGCTTTTTATCTGCCTGCTGTTTTTGGCGGGCTGCGCCGCCTCCAGCGGAGAATATTATTCCGCCACTCCCCACAGCGAAAGGCCGGGGGGTGCCGTTGTTTTGCCCGAAACCGGCACAATAGGCAATTATTCGGCCTTGAAAAGCGCCGTGCTCAATATTGTTGCCCTGGCTGTTGAGCGTGATGTGGTGCGTATTGTGGGATACTCCGGCGATTTGGATGCCGATTTGCAGGAGATCTCTCAGGAGGTCACTGTAAGTGACCCGATAGGGGTTTACGGCGTGCAGTCCATCGTCTTTGATCAGACCAGGGTGCTGACCTATCAGGAAATCACCGTCTCGGTTCAGTACAAAAAGGCTCCCGCCGAGATAAGAGGGATTATAACGACAGCGGGGGAGTATGACTTCAAGGATAACGTCAACGGAATGCTGACGGGGTTTGAACGCCTGCGTGTCCTCCATATCGGCGAAGGGTGGAGTGTGCCGGAAAATTACCGCCGGTACCTTTACTCTATCTGGATGAACAGCGGGGAATACGCCTATGGGCTGTCCGATATGAGAATCAGCTTCTACCCCAAAAACACAGAAAATTGCGTGGCCGAAATAAGCGCCGACTATCTTTATTCCCCCTCATCATTGAGCAGCGGGGCGGAGCGAACTATGACCAAAGCCTCCGCAGTTTGCGGAGAAAACAGTTTCGAGACCGACTTTGCCAAGGTGGAGTATGTCTATGAGTATCTTAGGGATAATGTCCAATATGACCAAAACGCTACCCGCGTCGTAAACGAGACGGGGGGATGGCAGCCCAAGACCAGCCTCTATACAGCTTACGGGGCGCTGGTGGACGGCAAGGCTGCCCAGTCGGGCATTGTGATAGCGGCTCACATCCTTTGCAGGGAGCTGGGGCTGGATGCGGCGGTCAGCACCGGCACCTCCGGCGGCGATATATACTCATGGCTGACGCTGAGCATTGACGGGCAGGAGATGTGCTTTGATGTCACGGCACAGCACAGAGGGTCAGATATATGGCTGCTGACGCCTGAGCAAGAGACCGAGACATTTGCGACATGGGAATAGCCACTGCACAAAGCGGTAAAGCATAAAAGCTTTACAGTAAAAAATTGCAGCACCGGCATTTAGCCGGTGCTGTTTTTTGCGTCGGGATAAATAAGATAAGCTTCTATTGCCCTGGGTTAGCCTCGGGATAGAAGTAACGTTCATTATATTGTACGGCAGCGCTTTCCGGCTTAAGGCGCTTTGCAGCTTCGTGATGGGCAAGGGCTTTTTCACGCTCACCCATGCGGTCATACAGCATACACAGCTGTGCGTGGGGGACGTAGCCCCAGGCATCCTCCGACAAGAAGCCCCATCCGTCGGGTTTGGGGGAGCTTAGGGCAAGCTCATACCAAAACACCGCTTTAACGGTGTCGGCCTTGTCGATATATAGTGCACCGATTCGGCAAAGGGCTTCGGCCCGCGGCAGGTCATATATAAAGCTTGAAAAAAGGGCTTGAAGCGCATTTTCATGTGCTCCTATTGCGATATAGCAGTCAGATATATCCTGACAGGCCGTTATGCCATCCTCCTTCCAAAGGTCGGGGCGGGCAAACACGACCCTATACTGCGCTATTGCCTCATCCCAAAGGCCGTGAGTTTTAAGCTCCCGGGCAAAATAAAACATTCCCCGGGTGGATAAGGCTTCGCCGCTTGCCAGCCGCGCACGGTATATGCGCAGGTTGCGCTCTGAGTGTCCCTCTGCCCGCTTTTCAGGCATATGATGAATTGCGGCATCAAGATTAATGACTTTGCCGGATATTGAAAGGTGCTCATGCACCGGCTCCCGCCAAAGGGCGCCAAGAGTCCGGCGAACCAGACGCTCTCTGAAAAAGCTGAAGGTGGGCTTGCCGCCGCTGTCGAATGCAGTGCAGTAGGGAAGCATCACCCCGTCAGTATCCGCGGGAAGGGTTTCTTTCATGGCTGCAAGCTTAGGGCGGCTCTCTGCGGGGATAATGTCATCGGCATCCAGCCAGAGGATATAGTCCTTTGTCGCCTTGGAAAAGGAAAAGTTGCGTGCGGCAGAAAAGTCGTCTCGCCATTCAAAGGAATACACATGCCCGGTGTACCCATGGGCTATGGAGGCGGTTTTATCGGTAGAGCCGGTGTCGACAATGATTATTTCATCGGCGATTCCGGCGGCGCTTTCAAGACAGCGTCTCAGTACGGCCTCCTCATTCTTAACGATCATACAAAGGCTTATTGTGATCATTTTTAGCCTCCTGGTCAGGTATTGCATCATCAGTAACCACAATATGCGTGCAAAGTCCGGCCGGTGCCCGACGGTCTTGCCCCATAACCGCAAAAATAAACAGTATTTCGACACCGATAAGCAAAGCATCTTTGAGGTCTGAGACATATACTGTGTCAGGAGGCTGCGGCCTCTTGAAGATCATTAAAATAGAGATGGCATCCGAAAGGCGGCCTGCCTTCAGGAGTCCATAGCTGCAAAAGCAAACTTTCTAAGCGCTTTCTAAATAAAACTAAGTCAGGGAGGCTATCATGCCTGAAAGCTACTCAAACTATGTGCGCAGATTTTTCTCCGAGTTTGAAAATGATATAGATGGAAAAGAGCACCGCTGCGGCGGCTATAAAGGCTGCGAAGACGGTTATGACGAAATGCACGGTTCATATTTTAAGGGGCACTGCGGCAATCCATGCCAGGAGGAATACAGATTCTGCCATTGCCACCCGTGCCCTCCGGGGCCAAAAGGTGACAAGGGAGACAAAGGAGAGCCCGGCCCCCGCGGCCCCAGAGGTGAAGAGGGCTGTCCGGGACCTAAGGGTAAAGATGGCTGCCCCGGGCCGAGAGGGCCAAAAGGGGATGACGGCTGTCCCGGTCCGAGAGGGCCGAAGGGTGAGGATGGATGTCCCGGCCCTCGTGGGCCAATGGGTCCATGCGGCCCTAAGGGTTGTGACGGAAAGCATGGCCCCGTGGGGCCAGTAGGCCCTTGCGGTCCCAAGGGCGAAGACGGCTGCACCGGCCCTATGGGTCCTCGCGGCCATAAGGGTGAAGACGGCTGTCCCGGCCCCATGGGCCCCCGCGGTCACAAGGGTGAGGATGGCTGCCCCGGCGCGACAGGCCCCTGCGGCCCAAAGGGCGAAGACGGCTGCCCCGGCGCGACAGGCCCCTGCGGCCCAAAGGGCGAAGACGGCTGCCCCGGCCCCATGGGTCCTCGCGGCCATAAGGGTGAAGACGGGCGCCCCGGTCCCATGGGTCCCCGTGGCCCCAAAGGTGAAGACGGGCGTCCCGGCCCTCCGGGAAAATCTCATGGCACGGTTATTCCCTTCAGCGTAGGCAGCACCACGCTGGCATTGGAAACCGACAGGCACGGCGAGTCGAAAGAGATTCTTGTATCCAGCTTTGGCTCTCACGCCGCCAGCGTTTGCCCGCTGCATGAGGGCTGGTTTAAGCTGAAGGCAGAGCACGGGCAGCAGCATGCCTTTGTCATGCCCTATGAGGCTAAGGTAGAGGACATTCATGCCACCTTTGTATGCGGAGAATCCTTTAGAGTGCCCCACGGCGCAAAGGTCTATCCCTACGTCGCACTGGCGATTGCCTATCCGACTAGCGACGCCTTTACCATCCTTGGGGAGACGCAGACCTTTGCGGCTACGGCATGGGATGAGGGCTGCGTACCTGAAGGGGCGATTCTTTCCGGCACTCTCCGTTGCGGTGATGTGAAAATACCCCATGGCGCACGAGTTGCAATTTGCTGCGCCCTTAGGGTAGTAGGGGAAGAGTGCCCGCTGAGCAGCTCAATCTTCTATTCCGGCGGTATCCTGCTGGCATAAGCCAGGTCAAACACAAAGGCCGGTCGAATGACCGGCTTTTGTATTTTCTTTTTTTGTGCCGCGCAAATTGATTTACGGTGCGATAAAACCATATGAATTGTTGATTGATTAATAAAAGCTTGATATAATTTGTACAAGCTATGCCGGATTGGCAGGTGGACATATGGCGGCTCACGCAATCGTGAACATTTCTATTGAAAGCTTTGCAATAGTGGTGACGCTGATTCTTCTTGCTCGTCTGTGGGCGGACAGAAGGCCGTCAGGACTTTTGAGCAGGCGTCTTGCCGCCCGGTGCGGCGGGAGGCTGTAGCTGAAAGCCGCCCCCGCTGTAACGGTTATAATTCCGGACAAAAGGAGTGAGAGGACATGAGGGTAATTGCGGTAGACGATGAACGCGGCGCGTTGGAGGCATTGGTAAGAGAACTGAAAAAAACATCCGAAATCACGGATATTTACGGATTTGCCGAGCCACAGGGAGCTATAGAGCATTCAAGGACGCATCCTTTTGACATCGCTTTCCTTGACATTGAAATGTTCGGCATGACCGGGCTCAGCCTTGCCAAGCAGCTTAAGGAAATACAGCCTTGGTGCAACATCGTCTTTGTGACCGGTCATGCGCAGTATGCGCTGGAGGCTTTTTCACTCCAGGCAAGTGACTTCCTGCTTAAGCCCGCGGGGGCAGCGGATATTCGCAGGGCGCTTGGAAACCTGCGCCAGCCGCCTGTGCAAAAAGCCCGCAGCAGGCTCCAGGTTCAGACCTTCGGCAATTTTGAGGTCTTTGCAAACGGCAGCCCGCTGCACTTTTCCCGCAGCAAGTCGAAGGAGCTTTTTGCGTATCTTGTCCATAAAAAGGGAACGGGAGTAACGATAAAAGAGCTTGCGTCGGCTCTGTTTGAGGATAAGGAGTTCAACGGCTCCCTGCAAAGACAGACGCAGACCATTATATCTGATATGATGAAGGCTCTCGGCTATGCTTCAGCAAGGGATGTGATTGTCAAGCGCTTTAACAGCCTTGCAATTGACCCTTCCAAGGTGGATTGTGACTATTACCGTTTTTTGGAATGGGACATAGCCGCCATCAACGCTTACACCGGGGAATATATGGCAAGCTACAGCTGGGCTGAGTTTACCATCGGATATTTGGACAGCCGGGTGCAATAGCAACTTGGATGGAAATAAAATACAGGGATTCGGATTGTTTGATTCGAATCCCTTTTGTTGTTAATTTGGTGTAGGTCGCACTTTATAATGGTGTTAAGAAATTATTACAGGGGGTGACAGAGGGGTGACAATCCTGGCGGTAGATAACTATATACACAGGCTTAATCAGCTCACAGCCGATCTTCGCTTGGTCTTTCCCGGGGAAAGGGTCATCGGCTTTACCGATCCGCTTCTTGCCGCACAGTACGGGTTTAATAACCCGGTTGACCTTTTGTTTTCCGAAATCAATATGCGCGGCATGGACGGGCTGACTTTGTCAAAGGGTATTCACAAGCAAAACGGTCATATGCGCGTCATATTCACGTCGGACGAGGATGAGCATACGCAAGCTATTGAGGATAAAATTATAGCGGGCTGCTTGACTCGCCCGGTAACAGAAAAAAGCATTCGAATCCTTGTGAAAAACAATCTGCATAAAGGGTGTAATATGTTATGAAAAAGAGAATTGTGAGTTTTGTTTTAAGCCTTTGCCTGCTTACGGGGCTGCTGCCGGCTATGTCCACACCGGTTAAGGCGGCGGAATACTGGGAAAGCTGGACAAGCATCGCAAGCTTCGGCGCGGGGTCTACACTTGGCGCTTCGGGGCAGACAAGGTATTACTATGTCCCAAGCTCAAGAACCATCACCAACAGCGCATACGGCGGAAACGGCCTCAACATAGCCGGAACTGTTTATCTATACATACCTTCCGGCGTTACGCTAAATGTCACCGGCGGCGCGGGCTCAGCATCGGTAGGCGGCGGCGCGGGGATTTACCTGCCCAGCGGCGCGACGCTGGTTGTCCGCGGCTCAGGCACGCTGAATGCTTATGGCGGCAACGCCGGCGCAGGCGGAGGGGGATACAGCGGCAGTAATGCAGGCCGAGACGCTATGGGCAGCGGCGGAAGCGGCGGAAGCGGCGGAGGCGGTGCAGGCGCGGGTATCGGGACAAGCGGCGGGAGCGGCGGAAGCGGCGGAAGCGGAGCCGGAAGCTGGAACGCCAGTTCACCGGGTAACGCGCAGAGCGCGCCGGGTAACGGCAGCACAGGCAGTGCCGGATATGCTTCTGCATCCATGGGCGCGCTCTATGTTCTTGATGCTGCTTATGTGACCGGCAGCGGCGGCGGGGGAAGCACATCAAACGGCAGCGGCGGCAGCGGCGGCAGGGGCTATTACTACACTTCCGATAAGTGGTATCGTATGGCGGCAGGCGGAGGCGGCGGAGGCGGCGGAGGCGGCGGCTATCCTGCCAAAGGCATTGGTTCCGGCGGAGGCGGCGGAGGCGGCGGAGGCGGCGGATCAACCGGTGCATACAAGGTTGACAGCAGCGGGCTTTACTATGTCAATGGTGTGGGTGGCAACGGCGGCGGAGGCTATTATAGCGGCGGAGGAAAGGGCAGCAACGCTTATTCAGCGGATGGCGGAATCAGCAATGCCAACGGTTCTTCCGCCAACGGGACAGCCAATGCCGGGGGTACTACGCAGATCAGGGCATCAAGACCTGCGGGAGGCGGCTATATTGTTTCCGGGCTGCCGGGCATTGGCGGCAACGGGCAACCCGGTTTTGGCGGCAATGGCGTAGTGCAAAAGGCTCCCACAGCGTCCATCTCCGGCGCGGCGGCCAGCGTCTCCACGCTTTCTACATTCACTATCACCTATAACGCAAACGGCGGCGAGATGGGCACGGTTCCCGCCTCGCAGACATGCTATTCCGGGCTGAGCAATTTCCTGACCGGGCAAACGCCTGTCAGAACAGGGTATACCTTCCTCGGCTGGTCGGCTTCAAGCGGCGCAGCAGCGGCCTCCTATACGGCTGCGGCGCAGTATCCCGGCACAGCCTCAGTCACACTCTATGCCGTTTGGAGCCCCTTGACCACGGCGATCAGCTTTAGCAGCGGGCGTGGCAGCGCGGTGGCGGGAATAACGGCGACATATGACCAGACACCGCAAGCTATAGCCATACCGACCCTTCCCGGTTATACATTTAATGGCTTCTTCACCTCTGAGACCGGCGGCACCATGGTGTTTGACGGTCAGGGCGCGCCGGTGGCAACGGCGTCCGGCTGTATTACATCGGGAAAATGGAGCAGCCTGCTGCCATCCTTGGGTCTGTACGCACAGTGGGGCGGCAAGCCCTATACCGTGACCTTTATCATGGAGGGCATGATAGACTTCGATAACCAGAATCCGGCGTCAAAATCGGCGGAGGTGATTTGCGGGCAGGCTTTTACACAGCAAATCGTCCCTCCCTCAATGACGACGCATAATTTTACAGGCTACTACAGCGAGCCCAATGGGGCGGGAGTAAAGTTTTTTGACAAGGCCGGGAATCCGACCTCAGCGGTCTGGGAATACCCCTCGGAAAATCCTCGCCTGTATGCCTATTGGAGCATTAAGCCTCTGCCCACAGCCCTTCAAAACGGCAGCTTTGAGACCCCTGTACTGGGGCTATGGTCTTCAACCCTTGCACAGGGAACACAGGGGCTGTACTGGAAAACAACCGCCAAGGACGGCATGATTGAGCTTACCCGACCCACACTTAACAGAGCTTTGGCCAAAAGCTCGTATAACACTGACTACGCCGCCGAGGGCAATCAGTTTGCCGAGCTGAACGCCAATTTTGAGGGGGCGCTGTATCAGACGATACAGACAGAGGCAGGGCAGCTTCTGGAATGGGGGCTGTCCCACCATGGCCGCAACGGCACCGATACCATGGAGGTGTGGATCGGCACCCCGGCAGACGTGCTGAACGCCTGCTCCCAATACTCGGCGGGCGGAAATAATGTCAACAAGGTGGATAAAGCCCTGCGCGCAAGGCTGGTAAGCCTTCCCGTAACAGGTGTGGGGGAGAACGGCGTCAGCAACCTCACCGGTGCAAATGTTATCGCCAGCAATAAGGATCAGTGGTATAAATATACCGGTGAGTACACGGTGCCGGCGGGGCAGACACAGACGATGTTCGCCTTTGTCAGCATATCAGCCACAGGAAACAACCCCGCCGTCGGCAACCTGCTTGACAATATCTACTTCTGCACTGAGGAGGATATTCCCAAGCCCACTGTGCCGGTTACAGTTAATCCGCCTGTGGGCGGCAGCGTAAATGTGGTTGTAAACGGCTTTGCCGTAGACACGGCTGAGGGTACACACACTGTAAGCATTAATCCTGAGGCCGGGTCAAGCATTACATTTGACGGCAGGCCGAACAACTCTGAGTACGCCACTATCGGGGCCCTTGTAAAGGTTGGCGGCAGCGAGACCTTTGTTCCCGCGGCAAACGGCGTTGTTACAGTTAATGAAACAGTCATGCAGGGCAATCCGCTTGAGGTCACCGTCCTGTTTGCCCGAAAGGGTTATGTCATCCTTGACCCCGCAGGCGGCACATATCAAGACGAAAGCAACGAGGTCGCGCTGACCGTGAGCGCGGGCAATAATGTGCTGACTCCCGATAACGCCGCAAAGCCCGGCTACAGCTTTGCCGGGTGGAGGGTGATTATTGCAGAGCCAGCCGGCATGAGTGCCGCGGATGAAGTGCGGTACGAGCTGGACGGCCTGGTTCCTCATCTGGTGGCCTATAGCGAAAATACAGAGGTCTGCCGTGTGCCGACGGAGACAAGCGGGCTTGTTTTTATTGCGCAATATGAAATACCCAGTATCAGAAAGGCCTCTGTCACCCTTGACCTGGACGGCGGCACACTAAACGGCCTGCCGGATAAAGAGCGATACGCCTTGCTTGACAGCGGCGGCAGCATCACCGGCTACAATCTCCCTGACGGCTGGGATACCGTGGCCTATACACTGGACGCCGCAAGTCCCACATTCACGTTGGGTACCCCATTGAAGGAAGGATATTCTTTCAGCGGATGGGATTTCGGCGCGGTGGGGGGCACCTTTACCTACACAGTAAATGACGATTACATAGAGACGCTGAAGTATGATGGGGAAGCTCAGGACTCGCTTAGCCTGACAGTGACGGCTCTGTGGACGCGCACACCCATGGGGGTGACGCTAATTACAAACGGCGGCACGCTTACAAGCCCCATGACCTCATATACCCCCGGAGTGACTGTAACGCTGCCCGTACCTGCTAAAACCGGCTATGTGTTTGCCGGATGGTATACAGACAGCGCCTTGAATAACCGGCTTGAGAATGACACCATCCCCGACACTGCAACAGCCGCTGTAACCTACTTCGCCGGCTGGACGCTGTGCGATCATTCAGGCAACGCGGCAAACAACGCCCCGACCTGTACAGAGCCCAAGGCTTGTACGGTCTGCGGAGGGGAAATGGCGGCAACGGGGCATGATTATCATTATGCTGATGATGACAACGCCACCTGCATAAGCTACGGCACACAAACAGGAACATGCTCCCATGACAGCAGCCATACGGTTGAAATGGAACTGACCTCAGGAGAATACGCGGGACACAGCTGGGGCGAGTATGTGCCGGATGGCAATGTGACCTGTGTCTCGGCAGGTACGATGACGAGGGAGTGCAGCGTATGCCATTTGGAGGAGACTGTTCTGAGCGACCTTACCTCCGAGCTGGGGCATGATTTCGACGGCGAAGCGGTGGGAAGGCAATCAGGCGCGGAGGATGGCTGGGAAGAGCTGCTTGAGCCTGACTGCGAGGAGCACGGGCTTGAAAGCAGAGTCTGCGCCGATTGCGGATATACCGAAACCCGCAGCCTTGAGCCTACTGAGCATACCTTTGATGACCACTATACGCAGGAGGCCACCTGCACAGAGGAGGGCTTCAGCTACGTACGCTGCAGCAAGACAAACCTTAATGAATACCAGTGCGAAGCGATTGAGGATTATACGGTGCTGCCCGCTCTCGGGCACGAATACTACGAAGGTGAAATAACAAAAGAGCCAACCTGCACCGAAACGGGCATCCGGGTTTATCAGTGCCTAAGCTGCAGTTCCCAATATAACGTTTCTCTCCCGATGCTGGGGCACGACTACCCGGCGGTGCCAGCGCCGGAAGAATGGCCGGCAGACTGGAGGAGCACGACCCACCACTGGATTGAGTGCGTAAACGACGTCAATCACAAGGATATGCTGGCGGTGCATACCCCCAACCATTCCTTGACTGATCCTGATTATTTCATGGAGGAAATCTCCTGCAGCGTATGCGGAGAGCATATCCGGGATGCGTTTATCGCCGTTGCTATTACAGGCAGCCCAAAAACCGTGTCGGTTGATGTGACGGAGAATAACGCCGATAATATACCGGAGTTTGTCACAAGCGGAAGCTTCACCATGCAACCGGGCGATTTGACGGCGACCTATTACCTCAAAGCCCCGGCTCTTCAGGCAGAGGAGGCAGCAGGGGAGGGCACAATCAATGCCCAAACCGGCGAGCTGCGTGTAACAAAGGCAGGCGTGTTTGAAATAGGCATGACAACGGCAGCCGACGGGCAGTACCTTTCCGGCGATGAGGTTGTGTCGCGGCTCACTGTCAACAAGGGCGCCCAAACCGCCCCTGAAACGGGTGCCGTCAACGCCTCAAAGTGGGGTGTTCAGGATGGCGCGCTTACGGGGCTGACTGAAGGCACTGTCTACGAGGTGCGCATGAAGCCCGATGCGTCCTTAAGCGGCTACGCGCCGTGGATGAGTCTTGCCGCCGACGACGAAGGGGTCATTGCTCAGCGGGGTGCAGGCATATGGGAAATCCGCCTGCCCGGCAGCGAGCTTTACGACCCCAGCCCTGCCGCAGAAGTGACAATAACACAGCCGGACAGGGAGTTTGATGTAGCTCTGCTGCTTCAGGGCGGAACCCTGGGCGGAGAGCTGAGCGACAAGACAACCTATATATCCAACGGCAGTGCCGCAACAGTAAAAGCGCTTCCTGCGGAGGGCGATATTTCTAAAGAGGGGCATACCTTCCTCGGCTGGTTTATGGATGCAAACGGCCAGGGGACCAAGTGGATCCATATCCCCGGCATCGAAGAAGGCGACAAGACCTTTTATGCGGTCTGGTCGGTCAACTCCTACTCCCTTGACCTCACCGCGCCGGAAAACGGCACGCTGGGCGTAAATGGATCGACTGGCGATTCCGAGGCGGAATACGGCAGTACCGTCACCATTGAGCTTACGCCACGCATCGGCTTTGAGCTTGACACGCTGACAGTACAGAGGGAAAACGGAACCGCCGTTACGCTCAACGAAGAAACGGGTAATGTCCGAACCTTTACAATGCCCGCGTCAGATGTTGAGATTACGGTCACTTTCCGCGAAACGGCAGGGAGAGAGGCGGTCAGCAATGCGCTGGAGTCCCTCAGTCCTCTCAGCACCTATATCAACAACCTGCCTGAGCTGAACGCCTTTGTAATTTCGGAGGTCAATACGGCTCTTTCGGAAACCGAAGTCACAGTGTCAGAGGAAAACATCGGGCTCCAAAAGCTGCTGCCCGCTGTATATGGTATGCCGGGCATAAACGGCTCCTTTGACTACACTGTGACCATTGATGATCCCATTTTAGGCACATTCGAAAGGGCGGTAACCGGCAATACCATTCTGAAAAAGGATCGCATCATGGGACTTCAAACGGTTGTGGTTCCTGTGCCGGTCATGAATGGCAGTCCTGCGGATAAGCTGGGGGTAACGCTCTCCTCGCCTCTCTCCGGGTATGCTGATTGTGCGGCTATAGCTTGGCTGGGCGGCGGAATGGCACCGAACCCGAATTTCCTGGGTGAGACGGTCTATGCGGCATCGCTTGAGCTCATCGCAAAGCCCGATGTACTGTTTGAAAACAGCTTTGTACCTGTTGTCCCGGGAGGCGTGGTGAGCAATGTTGTCATCGACCAGGAGGGAGCTTCCGTCACCTTTGACGTCTCCTTCCCGGCCACCGGAGGAAAGGTCGTCGACACACTGGTCATAAGCGCCCCGCCCGCACACGACGGCAACAGCGACCAGCGCCCCGATTACAAATATATGTCCGGCGATGAGCTGGATCTATCCGGCCTTAAGCTCACAGTAAAGTTCACGGACAATTCCACATCCGACCGGCTTTTGTCCGAAATGCCCGGGGCGTATGTGACAATC
This sequence comes from Oscillospiraceae bacterium, assembly GCA_031547105.1. Lineage (GTDB taxonomy): Bacteria > Bacillota > Clostridia > Oscillospirales > Butyricicoccaceae > JAVBSJ01. Next base: position 5,034 of record JAVBSJ010000010.1, on the reverse strand, counting down.
AATGGCGTTCCCGCCGCGGCAGACGTCCTCCTGACGAAGGGCGCACACCACGATAAAGACATCCGACTGCACTATGCCGGCAAGGAGGTCTTGCTTGGGACCCTGACGGTATATGACCCGCCGGTGCCACATCTGTCGGCGGTGTATGATATGACAGTTCAGCAGGTGCAGAATATCGTCACCGGGGGGAAAACCGATCTGACGGTCATCAAGGGTGACAGCTCCTTTGACTATGAGCTTATCCTCTCCGGGGGACAGCCGCCTGTAAGCTCCGCCACAAGCCTGGGCGCCGATGTCACCGCACCAGGCATTTCCCTGGGAGATATGACCCCCGCCGCCGACTATACGCTGACCCTTCTTATAACAGACCATGCAATGGGACGTTTGTACACCCATACTAAAACCTTCAGGACCCCGGCGGTCATCCCGGTTCCGGGGCACCCCGTCAGCGGCGGCATTACACAGGGGAATGTGCTTATCTCCCTGGTCAGGGGCAGCCATACACTTGCGACAGTTATGGCTGAGGTAGACCCGGACAGCCCCACCGGCTTCAGCTTTACGTTTGACAATGTGCCGGAGGGAGTTTATAACCTTGTGGCCGACAACGGTGAGTGGATTGTCACCTACGGCGTCACAGTTGATTCAGGGGGGCAAACCGATAAAAACATCCTGATAGACATGGGAACCGGCCGGACGCAGAGCGTGCTGGAGTGCCTGCCGGGCGCGCCTGTAGTTGTCGCGGAAGGACTGCCTAAGCTGTTTGACAACCAGGCTATCTATAATGCTCAGGATGTCGCCCTGGTCAGAAACAGCGGCGGCATGGTAGAGCTCCTGCTGGTGGCAAGCGGCGCAAGCGCGGTTTCCCCGGAGGATAACACCGCGCTGAGGGACGAGGCCGGCTCTAAAGTCGTCGGAATGCTGATGGATTTATCTATGTTCAAGACGAGCTACGATTCAGCAGGCCGTGTCTTGAGTGAAGAGCGGCTTACCGACTTATGCGGAAGCATGATTACTGTCTACATTGATCTGCCGCAAGCCCTTCAGAATGCCTCCGGCCTAACCGTTTACAGAATGCACGATGGCGTGGCGGGCACGCTGCCCATGAATCCCGAGCTTGACACCGGCCTTGAGCATGTCAGGCTGGACGGAAACACCCTGATACTGGTTGTCAGCCGCTTTTCCGCATATGCGCTGGCGTATGACCGCCCTTCCTCCGGCGGTATTCACCCCTCCGGCGGACAGCTTGTCATCCGTGACGGCACAGGCGGGAAAGCCTCCGGTACTCCGAAAAATCCGGCATCTGGGCAGACCGTAACTATCACCGTAACCCCGGACGGCGGCTATCTGTCAGACGGGCTAATTATCCGCGACTCAAGCGGCAAGGACGTTGCGTATCAGAAAACAGGCGACAATACCTACACCTTTGTTATGCCCTCAACCAGCGCTACCGTCACGCCGATTTTCAGAAAAGCAGGGCTTGCGCCGGGAGACGTGTCAGAGCTTTTGAACACCGACGAGCATTTTGCTTATATGCTTGGTGATGACAAGGGAATGTTTAATCCTGAGCAGAATATGACCCGGGCTGAAGCGGCTCAGATGTTCTATAACCTGCTGCGCGACAAGGATGTTCTGTCTGACAAGACTTTTGCCGATGTTTCTGCCGATGCCTGGTATGCAAAGGCGGTAAACGCACTGGCCGGGCTTGGGATAATTTCCGGCTATCCGGACGGGAGCTTCGGCCCGCAGGATCAAATCACGCGCGCCGAGTTCGCCGCCATTGCCGTCCGCTTTACCACAATGGTCAAGGAGGGCAGAAGCTTTGATGATGTTCCCGCCACCCACTGGGCATATGATTATATTCGTTCAGCAGGGGAGTTCAAGTGGATAGACGGTGTGGGAGGCAATCTTTATCAGCCTGCGCGCTGTATTCTGAGAGCCGAAGCGGCGGCCATAGTAAACCATATGCTTGGCCGTTATCCGGACAAAAACGCAATTGACCGCCTGGAAGGATTGCAGACCTTCCCTGATGTCCTCACAGGCAAGTGGTATTATTATGAGGTCATGGAAGCGGCCAACAGCCATGACTATCAAAAGGATGCTCAGGATACAACAAAGGAGACATGGAAGTAAGGCGAGATAAAAGTATAGCAGCGGAAGCTCTGCTTTTGGGAAATGAGACAACCGCAGAAGGAGCTGCGAAAGTATAAAATTGCAGCGCTGCCGCCGTTAAAAAACGGCGGCAGCTGCGTTTAGCAAAACAAAAGACGCCCCTTGAGGCGCGGAGCATGATGTATTGACGAAGAAGCACGAAACAAAAGTTTAATACCCTTTCGCGCAATGCGAAAGGGTATTAATTAACTGGCGGAGAAGGAGGGATTCGAACCCTCGAGACCCTTTTGGGGCCTACACGATTTCCAATCGTGCGCGCTCGACCGGGCTACGCGACTTCTCCATATATGGTGGGCCTTCAGGGACTCGAACCCGGGACCGTCCGGTTATGAGCCGGATGCTCTAACCAACTGAGCTAAAGGCCCTCAGTAGTTGCCACGTTAAGCAGCGAGATTTATTATAAACGATTTGCGGAGAAAAAACAAGAGCAAAATTCTAAATTGTAAAAGAAAAGAATAAACCCCTCATCGCCCATCACTCTGTAGCTGAGAGGCGTGAGCATAGAGCCGCACAAGATAATACCGCCGATAGAGACGGAATACAAAGTGATAGACTTGTTAAAAATAAGCCCGCCCCGATTTGACCGGGGCGGGCTCGGAAGTCTGCTATTTTGCGTCCGTGGCGATTGCATACCGGAGGAAATTAAGCAGCATATTTGTGTAGCCCCATTCGTTATCGTACCAGGCTACCAGTTTGACAAAACGGTCATTCAGGGCAATGCCGGCCTTTGCGTCAAAAATACACCCGTGAGGGTTGCCGATAAGGTCACTTGAAACCAGCTCGTCCTCGGTGTACTGAAGAAGGCCTTTAAGCTCCCCCTCCGCGGCTTTTTTTACGGCGGCGCAGATTTCATCGTAGCTGGCCGGACGTTCCAGGTTGACAGTCAAATCAACTACCGAAGAATCTACGGTCGGAACGCGGAAGGACATACCTGTCAGCTTACCCTTAAGGGAGGGAATTACCTTTCCCACGGCTTTAGCTGCCCCGGTAGAGTAAGGGATGATATTTGTTGCCGATGCGCGGCCAATGCGCCAGTCCTTGTTTTCGTAGCCGTCCACAGTCTTTTGAGAGGCAGTAGCGGAATGGACGGTGGTCATAAGCCCTGACTCAATACCGAAGGCATCGTGGATGACCTTGGCAAGGGGAGCAAGACAGTTGGTGGTGCAGGAGGCGGCGGAGAGAAACTTCATATCGCTGTTGTATTTGTCGTGGTTTACGCCCATTACAAACATGGGGGTATCGTCCTTTGAAGGTGCGGACATGAGAACCTTTTTGGCACCTGCATCCAGGTGTCCCTGGGTTTTTTCTGCTGTAAGAAACTTGCCGGAACACTCAATAATGTATTCTGCCCCAACAGAGGACCAGGGAATGTCCTTGGGTTCTTTACCTGAGAAGAAAGGAATACGCTTGCCGTCAATAATGATCGCGCTTTCGTCCGAGCTGACTTCGCCCGGATATACACCGTGAACCGAGTCATACTTAAACATGTAGGCCATTAGCTCCGGAGCGCGGCCGGGATGGTTGATGCCGACAAAATCCAGGTCTTTCATCTTAAGCCCGGCTCTGAGAGCCAGACGGCCGATACGGCCGAACCCATTGATAGCTACCTTTGCAGACATGATGATACCCTCCGTGCATTTGAATATTTTGGCAGAAATAAAACCGCATACATATCTAACAATAGTATATACCAAAACGGAGGGTGCTTCAAGCCCACTTGCACAGCAAACGTGGCTGGAAAAGCAAAATTTCTTTCCTACATCCCGGGGAAGAGGCAGGCTGTATGTCCGCCTTAAGCTTGGTGACACATTTATGGCAGAGACAATTTAAGGGTCAGAACACGGTTTTATAAATTGCTCACAAAAATATAAAGGTCGAATCTTGTCGAAAAATGTAATTTGTAGTACAATAACAAAGTATGCTTGAGACTTTAATAAACAGTAGGGTGGATGGGATGATGAACAACGATATTAGTGCCGTTCTGGCTCAGGATGATATGATCCTGTTCTGTTCCTTATCCGGAAGGGTGCTGGAGGTTTCACAGGCTCTTTCCGCCAGACTTAAGGTCGATTTGGTGGGTGTGAACCTGAATGATTTCATTGAAGACAGAATAGTCTCGCAAATCATTATCAATTCCACTAAGGACAGCGTTTATGAGTTCAGCTGTACCATAAGGGGCAATTTATATCGGTGCGGCGCACGCATATCGGGCAGTGACCGCTTAATAGTTGTCCTTGTTCCCATAATCGCGGAGGGGCCTGAGATTCCCCCATCGCAAAGAATTGCCATTTTATGCACGCAAATAAATGAAGTTACCCAGAATATATTAATTGCCTACAGTATGCTTAAAAATGAGTACGAAGGGAAAAACAGCCGCGCCGTTTCTTTGATTAATCACAGCATTGCCAATTTGGCCAGAATGTCGAAGATCATGGCCTCGCAGTCGGAATATGAGGCCGGCAGCCTATACATGAATATGAAGGCAGGCGACCTTAGAAAAGAGATAAAAGAGGTCGTTCTCCGGGCGGCACAGGTTTCCCAAGGCTCCGCAAAAATTGAGTTTCATGGCGACGGGGAAAAAATCATAACACTTTTTGACCGTGATAAAATTAAAACGGTTATTCTGAATCTCATTGCAGACGGCATAAGGAGAGGGGGAGAGGTTTCTCCCTTCATAAAGGTATCTATAGACAAGACGGATGACAGCGCGACAATAACCGTCAATACGCATTCACCCGGCGGAAGCGGGGATTTACCTGCAAGCGTTGAGGTTGATGTTGCCGCCGCATATATCCGCAAGCATAAGGGCAGTCTGATCATGTCAACCCGCCCGGGCGGCGACAGTGTTTATAAGGTGACGGTTCC
>JAVBSJ010000143.1:0-8092 GCA_031547105.1 Oscillospiraceae bacterium | reverse complement strand
TGATACTAATAGGCCGAGGACTTGACCTGTATATTCCTCTGAAACGAGAATGTATGGCAAGCCTCTATATGCGCACAATATATCCGTTGCCTTTGTTTTTCCCTTTCTCCCTTGTTCAGTTTTTTGTGTCCCTTTTCCCGAGTTTGGATATGCACCATTAGCTCAGTTGGTAGAGCACCTGACTCTTAATCAGGGTGTCCACGGTTCGAGCCCGTGATGGTGTACCATTGATATTTAGGCCAGGCCTTTATATATAATATAGTACCCTGCGACATGGCCCGTTGGTCAAGCGGTCAAGACGGCGGCCTCTCACGCCGCAAACAGGAGTTCGATTCTCCTACGGGTCACCATTTCGTTATCTTTTGCGCACCTGCGCATTACGATATAAACTAAATAGTAGGTATTGATTACGGCGAGGGTCCACCTGTTCCCATTTCGAACACAGTAGTTAAGCTCGCATGTGCCGAAGATACTTGTCTGGCGACGGACCGGGAAAATAGGTCGATGCCTACATTGCAGGAAGGAGCCAATAGGCTCTTTTTTGCTGTTGTTTTATATTTTATATAATTATATATGAGCGCTGAAAAATATATGAATTTCAATATTGACATACCTACCCAAACTGACGGCACTGTGATACACTAAGCTTTAGAGGTGATTTAATGAGCAAGCGTGAAATAAGGCAGCTTCACCCTGCCGAGCTGGAGGAAGCACTGGCTCTTGTTTGGGATGTTTTCTCGGAGTTTGAAGCTCCAGGCTATTCCCAGGAGGGGATTGACGAGTTTTGGCGCTTTATCGATCTTGAATATATGACGATGCAGATCGGCGAAGGGAGTATGACCTTTTGGGGCGCCTTTGAGGATGATTTCCTTGTGGGAGTATGCGCGTTCAGAGGGCTTGACCATGTTTCGCTTCTTTTTGTGGACGCTGAGCATCACAGACAGGGCATGGCGACAGCAATGCTGAAAAAAGCTCTTCTGGACAGCAAGAGGCTTGATCCGGATTTGGCTGTTATAACCGTCAACTCTTCTCCTTACGCCGTGCCGTTTTATAAGGCGGTTGGGTTTGTGCCCACAGGCCCTGAGCAGGTGGAGGACGGCTTGATATTTACCCCCATGAAATTAGATTCGCTGCAGGAGGATAAAATATGAACAGGGAAGAAGCGCTGGCTGTTCTGGGTCAGTACAACAAAGAAAAGTTCCACATCGATCATGCCCTTGCCGTTGAGGGCTGCATGAGGTATTTTGCCAAGGAGTTGGGCTATGCCGCAGAGGAGGATTTCTGGGGCACTGTAGGCCTGCTTCACGATATTGATTTTGAGCTGTATCCGGAGGAGCATTGCGTTAAGGCTGTGGAAATACTGAAAAGCCACGGCCTTGATGATACCTTTATCCACGCAGTTGTTTCTCACGGCTATGGGATGACCGGCAGCACTGCCCAGCCGGAGCATGAAATGGACAAGGTGCTTTTTGCCGTGGACGAGCTTACAGGGCTTATTGGTGCCGCTGCCTTAATGCGCCCGTCCAAATCTGTACAGGATATGGAGCTTTCTTCTCTTAAGAAGAAGTTTAAGGATAAGAAATTCGCCGCCGGCTGCTCCCGCGAGGTCATCACCGAAGGGGCTGAGAGACTTGGCTGGGAGCTCGATGAGCTGCTGGGAAGAACCCTAGAAGCCATGAAGACTTTTTACGCATAATAGCTGCCGCAGCCCCTCACGGCGAGGGGCTGCAAAAATAAAACAGAAGTTTGGTGAAAAAAGCTATTGCGCCTGCAGGCACACTGTGATATAATACCGTCAATTTGGGCATAGGGGCGCCCGATACACAGTGCATAAATGTCTCAGCTTGTCCGTGGCGCCGCTACATGTTGTATTCTTGAAGGTTTAGTTATAGGGAGGTAAAGCTATGAACCGGCATTTGTTAAAATTGAGTGACCTTTCAACGGAAGAAGTATTTTCCATACTCGACAGGGCAGAGCAGTTTTGCCAAGGGATCAGCATTCCCGTTTTTAGTGACAAAATCGTCTGTAATTTATTTTTTGAATCATCGACCCGCACACAGTATTCCTTCAACGTGGCTGAAGAAAAACTGGGTATGCGGGTCGTTTCTTTTAATGCGCAGACATCGTCACTCAATAAGCATGAGAGCTTTTATGACACAGTCAAGACCATTGACAGCTTTGGGGTAGATGCTATCGTAATACGCCACCCTGAAAATGAGTACTACAACCAGCTGCTCGGCCATGTAAATGCCGCCATTCTTAACGGCGGGGACGGCACCGGGAATCATCCCACTCAGTCTCTGCTGGATATTATGACCATCCGGCAGGAGTTCGGCAGGCTTGAGGGGCTGAAATGCGTTATTGCCGGGGACATAAGCCACTCCCGCGTCGCCCATACGAATTACGACATTATGCGCAGGCTGGGGATGGAGGTAGTCATCTCCGGCCCTGAGGAGTACATGGAAAAATCCTTGACCTATCAGCCCTTTGATGAGGCGGTTAGGGACTCCGACATAGTCATGATGCTCCGCGTGCAGCATGAGCGCCATCAGGATCATTCCGGGATGACGGTGGAAGAGTACCATCAGGCTTACGGCCTTACGCTGGAGCGGGAAAAGCAGATGAAAAGCAGCGCCATTATCATGCATCCCGCCCCGGTCAACCGGGGAGTTGAGCTTGCGGACGAGCTTATGGAATGCCCCCGCTCCCGCATATTCAAGCAAATGGCGAACGGCGTCTTTGTTCGCATGGCGGTGCTGGAAAGGGCGGTAAAGTGATGAAATATCTGTTCAAGGGCGGACAAGCGTTGATAAACGAGGGGCTTATCCCCGCCGATATTATGGTTGAGGGAGAAAGCATAACTGCCATAGGGCAGGGGCTTGAGGCGGACGGGGCGCAGGTCATAGACTGTCAAGGCCTTATAGTAGCCCCCGGGCTTGTGGACATACATGTCCACCTGCGCCAGCCGGGGTTTGAGTACAAGGAGACAATCGCCTCCGGCTCTGCGGCGGCGGCGGCGGGAGGGTTTACCACCGTCTGCGCCATGCCAAACCTGAACCCCGTGCCCGATAGCCTGGAAAATCTCGCCCCTCAGCTTGAGGCCATCAGGCAGGACGCCATAGTAAATGTGCTGCCCTTTGGCGCGATTACGGTAGGCGAAAAGGGGCAGACACTTTCGGATATAGACGGGCTTGCGCCACTTGTCTGCGGGTTTTCCGATGACGGCAAGGGCGTGCAAAGCGATGCTATGATGGCCTGCGCCATGGAAAGGGTCAAGGCTGCTGGCTCCTTTATCTCGGCTCACTGCGAGGATGAGAGCCTGCTGGAGGGGGGCAGCGTCCACAAGGGCGAATATGCCCAAACTCACGGCATGAAGGGCATTTCCTCCGCCTCAGAATATGCCCAGATAGAGCGGGACATTCAGCTTGCGCTGAAAACCGGGGTGCGCTATCACATATGCCATATTTCAGCCAAAGAGAGTGTAGAGCTTGTCCGGCAGGGCAAGGCAAAGGGTGCCAAGGTCACATGCGAGGTGACACCCCATCACATCGCCCTTTGCGACAAGGATATAGACGCAGATGACGGAAAATACAAGATGAATCCCCCTCTGCGAGGGGCGACTGACCGCCGGGCGCTGATCGCCGGCCTGCTGGACGGCACCATCGACTGCATCGCCACCGACCATGCCCCCCACTCTGCCGAGGAAAAGGGCAAGGGGCTGGAGGGCAGCGCCTTTGGAATCGTCGGCAGCGAGACGGCCTATGCTGTGTGCAATACGGCACTGGTGCAGTCAGACCTTATATCACAGGAGAGGCTGCTTGCGCTGCTTACAACAGCGCCGATGAAAATACTGGGCAGGGATTACGGCATAAAAACAGGCGCCCGGGCAGATATAGTTCTGCTGGATCCTGCCCGCGAAGAGGCGGTTGACCCTGCAAAGTTCAAATCAATGGGGAAAAACACCCCGTTTGCGGGGAAAAAGCTTACAGGTGCGGTAATAATGACAGTTTGCGGAGGCAAAGTAGTATACAGGAGGGATGCTTAATGCTACAGAATGACAGGAAGATAGTACTTGAGAACGGTGTGGAGCTTTTGGGCTGCGGCTTTGGGGCAAAAACCGAGGCGGTTGGTGAGCTGGCGCTCTCAACCGGGATGACAGGCTATCAGGAGGCTCTCAGCGACCCTGCCTGCTTTGGGCAGGTAGTCTGCATGACCTATCCGCTGATAGGAAACTACGGTCTGACCGATGAGGATTTTGAGACCAAAACCCCCAAGGCGACGGGGCTGATTGTCCGCGACTATAACGACGCTCCTTCCAACTATCGCTTCACCATGACACTGTCCCAGGAGCTGGAGGAAAACGGCATTCCCGGCATTTCAGGTGTAGATACCCGCCGTGTTGCAAAAATGCTTCGGGATGAGGGCAGTATGAAGGTCATCATAACCGATGCCGCAACAACTAAAGAGGAAGCCCTAGGGCGCATAGCTGCCCACAAGCCGGCGCAGGATGCCGTTGCCGCCGTCTCCTGCAGCAGGCGCTGGTATTCCCGCACCCCCAACTACAAATACAATATAGTGGCGCTGGATCTGGGAATAAAGCACAGTGTGGTAAAAATGCTTAACGACCGCGGCTGCAATGTTATTGTTGTGCCCTTTAATGAAAGCGCCGAGCGCGTTATGGCCCTCAAACCGGACGGCCTGTTCCTGTCCTCCGGCCCGGGGGATCCCGCCAACCTCAAGCAGCCGCTGGCGCTTGTGCGGGAGCTTAAGGGCAAGCTGCCCATATTCGGCATAGACCTTGGGCATCAGCTTATTGCCATTGCCTGCGGCGCGAAAACCTACCGCATGGCGACCCCCCATTCAGGCGGAAATCATCCCGTTATGAACCTTAAGACCGGCAAGGTGGAAATATCGGCTCAGAACCATGCCTTTGCAGTCGACCGTGACAGCCTTGAGGGTACAGGGCTTAAGGTGACACATGTTGACCTTACAGACCAGGTAATTGAAGGGCTGGAGGATGCGGAAAATCTGGTGTTCTCGGTGCAGTATCATCCCGAAGGGGCTCCCGGGCCACAGGATGGGCAGTATCTGTTTGATAAGTTTGTGAAAATGGTGGAAGATAACATAGAAAGGAACTGATATTATGCCAAAACGTCAAGATATTAAAAAAATACTGGTTATCGGTTCCGGCCCGATAGTTATCGGACAGGCGGCCGAGTTTGATTATTCAGGCACGCAGGCCTGCTTCGCACTTAAAGAGCAGGGGTATGAGGTCATTCTGGTCAATTCCAATCCGGCTACCATTATGACCGATACAAATATCGCCGATAAGGTGTACATGGAGCCCCTCACCCTTGAATATGTAGCAAGAATAATCCGCATGGAGCGCCCTGACGCCCTGCTTCCAACGCTGGGCGGGCAGACCGGCCTCAACATGGCCATGCAGCTTGCGAAAAAGGGTGTCCTGCTGGAGTGCGGCTGCGAGATTCTCGGCACCTCCTTCAGCTCTATTGAGCAGGCCGAGGACAGGGAGCTGTTTAAGGAGCTTTGCGAAAAGATCGGGGAGCCGGTCATAAAATCGGAGATCGCCCACAGCATTGAGGAAATCAAAAAAGCGGCCCAGGACATCGGGTACCCCGTGGTGCTTCGCCCTGCCTTCACCCTTGGCGGAACGGGCGGCGGCTTTGCCGATGATGAAGCGGAGCTGCTGGAGCTTGCGGAAAACGCCCTGCGCCTCTCTCCCGTCTCACAGGTGCTGGTGGAAAAATCTGTCCGCGGCTATAAAGAGATTGAGTTTGAGGTCATGAGGGACAAAAACGACACGGCCATCACCATAGCCGGCATGGAAAACCTTGATCCCGTGGGCATCCACACAGGGGATTCCGCCGTCGTTTGCCCCTGCCAGACACTTACAAACAGGGAATATGAAATGCTCCGCGATTCTGCGCTGCGGCTTATCCGCGCTTTGGATATAGAGGGGGGTTGCAACATACAGTATGCCCTTGATCCCTACTCCTTCAAATACTTCCTTATAGAGGTAAACCCCCGCGTATCCCGCTCCTCCGCTTTGGCCTCCAAGGCCAGCGGCTATCCTATAGCCAGGGTTTCGGCGCTTATCGCCGTCGGCCTGCGGCTGGATGAGATCATGCTTAACGGCCGCCCCGCCTGCTATGAGCCGGCGCTGGACTATGTGGTGACAAAGGTCGCCCGCTTCCCCTTTGATAAGTTTGAAAGCGCCTCCCGCGTCCTTTCCACCCAGATGAAGGCCACAGGCGAGGTAATGGCCATCGGCCGCACCATGGAGGAAAGCCTGCTTAAGGCCATCCGCGGTCTGGAGTCGGGGGTCTGCCACCTGCACCTGCCCAGATTTGATGAGGCGGGGGAGGAGGAGCTTGTCCGCCATGTATCGGCAGGCACCGATGAGCGCCTTTACGCCATTGCGGAGCTGCTGCGCAGGGACTACGACCCTATGTTTATCTGCGAAAAATCCCGCATAGATTACTTCTTTGTAGAGAAAATACGCCGCATAACCTGCTTTGAAAAGACACTTAAGGAAAACCGGCTTGACCTGCCCACCCTTTACGCCGCAAAGCGCATGGGCATATCGGACAAGTTTATTGCCCGCCTCTGGGGGACAAACGAGAATGAAATATGGAAGCTGCGGAAGAAAAACGGCATCCTGCCCGCCTACAAGATGATCGACAGCTGCGCCGCCGAATACGACGTATATGTCCCATACTTCTACTCCACCTATGAGGGGGAGAGCGAGTCAAAGCCCTCCGGCAGAAAATCGGTCATCGTTCTCGGCGCCGGCCCCATACGCATAGGGCAGGGTGTGGAGTTTGACTATTCTACCGTCCACGCCATCTGGGCCATCAAGGAGTCGGGGTACGAGGCAATAATTATCAACAATAACCCCGAGACGGTCTCTACCGACTACACTGTCAGCGACAAGCTGTATTTTGAGCCCCTGTGCGTTGAAGATGTTATGAATATCATCGATATGGAAAAGCCCTACGGCGTTATCGTAACTCTGGGCGGGCAAACGGCCATAAATCTGGCAGCCAAGATAGAGGAGCTGGGCGTGCCCATAATCGGCACATCCATCGAGGCTATAGAGCGTGCAGAGAACCGCGACAGCTTCGAAAAGCTGATGGAGCGCCTGGCAATTCCCCAGCCGGAGGGCACCGCCGTCACAAACATTGAGGACGGCGTCAGGGCCGCCGCCCGTATCGGTTATCCTGTGCTTGTGCGCCCCTCCTACGTGCTGGGCGGCAGGGCCATGCAAATCGTCGCCGATGAAGACCATCTGCGGAAGTACCTGAAGGGCGCCGTCATCGCAAGCGAGGATTCCCCCGTGCTGGTTGACCGCTATATCTCCGGCAAGGAGCTGGAGATAGACGCCATCTGCGACGGAACCGACGTCTTTATCCCCGGCATAATGGAACATGTTGAGCGCACCGGCGTTCACTCGGGCGACTCTATCAGCGTTTACCCCACCTTCTCCGTCAGTCAAAAGGCCAAGGACACTATTGTGGATTACACCGTCAAGCTGGGTCTGGGCATCGGGATTAAAGGCCCCTTCAACATTCAGTTCATCGTCGATAAGCAGGAAAACGTGTACGTTATAGAGGTCAACCCCCGCTCCTCCCGCACGGTGCCCTTCCTTTCCAAGGTGACGGGCATACGCATGGCCAATATCGCAACAAAGGTTGCGCTGGGGCAGACCCTTGCAATGCAGGGGTACAAAACCGGCGTCGCGGAGGAAAAGAAGCGGTGGTACGTCAAGGCTCCTGTTTTCTCCTTTGCCAAGATTTCAGGCGTGGACGCCTACCTGTCCCCCGACATGAAGTCCACAGGTGAGGCCATCGGCTATGACGACACCATGAACCGCGCCCTTTACAAGGCGCTTAAGGCGGCAAACCTCCGTGTGGAGAACTACGGCACTGTCTTTGTCACCATTGCGGATGAGGATAAGCAGGACGCATTGAGCCTTGTCCGCCGGTTTTACAACATCGGCTTCAATATTGAGGCCACCGCCGGAACGGCGGCCTTCCTCAAGGAAAACGGCATTAAGACAAAATCCCGCAAG
>JAVBSJ010000090.1:0-7621 GCA_031547105.1 Oscillospiraceae bacterium | reverse complement strand
AAATGGAAAATATGTTTTGCTTTCAGTGCGAGCAAACCGCGGGGATAAAGTCCCAGTGTAACGGCTTCGGTGGATGCACAATGTCAGGGGTATGCGGTAAAAAGCCCGACACGGCAAACGCGCAGGATGAGCTTACCAGCGCAATGATTGCGTTGGCGTCCGGCGCCAAGGACAGCGGCAAGGATATTGCCCCGGCAGTTGATTTAATTGTGGACGGCCTTTTTACAACCCTTACCAACGTCAGCTTTGATTCCGACCGTATCACAAAACAGGTGCGGCAGGCCACCATTCTTACGGAAAAGTACGGCTGGCAAAAAGAAGTCGCGACGGATGAGCTGTTCAGCGGTGACCCCGACCTGGTTTCACTTCGCTCCACCCTGCTGTTCGGTATGCGGGGAATGGCGGCTTACGCCCACCACGCCCGGGTTTTGGGGCGGCGGGACGCAGAGGTTGACAGGTGGTTTATTAAGGGCATGGCTGCCCTTGCAGAAGAGCACAGTGCCGAGGAATGGCTGTCCCTTCTTATGGAGTTCGGCGGCGTAAACCTGAAGTGTATGGCCATGCTGGACGAGGCCAACACAGGGGCATACGGCAACCCTGTCCCCACTGAGGTTCCATTTTCCATAGAGAAAGGCCCGTTTATAATCATTTCGGGTCACGACCTTCACGACCTGAAAATGCTTTTGGAGCAAACTGACGGTAAAGGTGTAAACATTTACACCCACGGTGAAATGCTGCCCGGGCATGGCTACCCTGAGCTTAAAAAGCACAGCCAGCTCAAAGGCAACTTCGGAACGGCATGGCAGAACCAACAAAAGGAGTTTGACGGCATACCCGCGCCTGTTTTGTTCACCACTAACTGCTTGATGGCGCCTAAAAGCTCCTACAGCGACAGGGTGTATACCACCTCGGTTGTGGCCTTCCCCGAGCTAAAGCATATTGACAGCGACGAGCGCGGGCACAAGGATTTCTCCGCCCTGATTGAGCACGCCATAAGGCTCGGCGGATATTCAGAGCCGCAATCCCGCACCGGAATAAACGGAGGCGCAACGGTGGTAACCGGCTTTGGCCGCAGGACGGTACTGGACAACGCACCCGCGATAATTGATGCCGTTAAGGCCGGCGCTATAAAGCACTTCTTTTTGGTGGGCGGCTGCGACGGTGCCAAGCCGGGCCGCAATTACTATACCGATTTTGCCAAAAAGACTCCTCAGGATACCGTTGTGCTTACCCTCGCCTGCGGAAAGTACCGCATCAACGACCTCGATGCCGGCTCTATCGGCCCCTTCCCCCGCATTCTTGACATGGGGCAGTGCAACGACGCTTATGGGGCAATTCAGGTTGCACTGGCGCTTGCAGGCGCCTTTGACTGCGGTGTAAACGACCTGCCGCTAACCCTTGTCCTCAGCTGGTATGAGCAAAAGGCCGTCTGCATTCTGCTTACGCTGCTGTCACTCGGCATAAAGAACATCTATATCGGCCCCAGCATTCCGGCCTTCTTTTCCGAAAATGTGCTGAATATTCTTGTTGACAAGTTTAGCCTGCACCCCATAACCACGCCTGAGCAGGATCTGGCCGCTATCCTGAAGTAAAATGTAATAAACGATAATAAAGCTATGGCACCCCCTCCGGTTACACCGGAGGGGGTGCTTCTTGAACCTGCTTTTACCCGTCAAGCGGAAGTAAAGCCCACCAAGTATATGGCTCCTCTGCTCTGCTTATTTTTTCGCCCTTTCCAGCCACTCCTGAAAAAATCCGCTGCCGGTGACGAACAGCCTGTCGGTGTCTTTGTTGTAGGTCAGGTATAGCATACTGGGATCCATAAAAATTGCATGACCCTCAACGCCGTCCCCGCTCAAATCCCTCGGGAATGTGAGCATGGTAGTCGGATGTAATTCAAACGTCTTGTTATATGGCCAAAGCTCCCCCGCCTCGTACAGGATTTTGTCCTCAAGCACCTGGACAAACACGTATGTGCTGGGCTCGCCCTTCCCTCCCTTGATGAGCGTCAGCCATCTGCCCTCGGTGTATTCAAGAGGCTTGCCGTCTTCCTTCAGCTTTTTCTGATCCTCAAAAATGTCCGGTACAGCCGCCTTAGGCTTATCTGTCCATGTTCCCCAAATCGGGTAGCTTTCTTTGCCGCTAAGCTTGGTTTCAATCTCTGTCTCGCTTGTTAAAAGACCGCCAAAGGGCCCGAACTTGCTGGCGCCTATCTCGATATAAGCCTCGGCAAAGTCCATGCTGTCAATATCGATGGTCACGGTCATCTTTTCGCTGCCCGTCGTCTCGCCCGGTCTGAAGCCGAAATCACCCGATATGAATTGGGATGGGTCCTCTTCAGGGGCGGCATAAGCGCTCAGAAATCCTTCCCGACCAGCCGGTATATAGGTGCGAAAAACTGTCTCCACCCCGAACTTTGTATTATATTTGAGGACAGGCACCAGCTTAAGCCCTTTCTTCGGGTCGTTTGGGTCAATAAACTGCGCGCGGAGCTCTTCGGGCGAAACGTACCTGCTCTCCGGAGGAGTCCAGCGCATTGCGGGATCTTTTTTCTTTGGCTCCATGTCCTTCAGCGCCACGTCCTCAGCGAGACCGAAAATCCACGCAGCCTGCCCCACACTTATGTCAAGCTTCATACCGGCTACGGGCATGACAGTTCCTGTCACAGTATAATCCGCCACAACCGTAAACATCCAGCCTGAGCCGCCCAGTTTATCATTTTTCTTTTGGCCGTCTATTTTTACAGACATTTCCTCACGGATAATCATATTGCTTTCCATACGCTCAAGCACCTGAAGACCTTCTATATGAATAATATACGGCGCCTTGCGCAATTGACGCTTTGTCATCTTAAACATCATCTCAGAATTGGGGGAGGAGGGCTGCGCTTCCGGCGTTTTCGGCTCTTTAGAATCCTTTTGCTCTTTGGTCTCCTCCGGCGGCTTCGGTTTATCGGCTGCACCGGTCTCCTCCGGCGGCTTCGACTCCCCTGTATCCGCCGGCTCCACTGGGGTTCCATCCGGCTCTGCCTTTTCTGTATCGCTCAGCGTATAAGGCAGAAAATAATCTTCTCCCCAAATTGCCTCATAATACATATCGGCAAAAAGCCAATCCCGAAAGGTTCCTGTGTCTCCCTCATACTCGTGAAACTGCTCCTGTGAGGAGCTGTTCTCCTGCGTGCCCGCAGCCCCTGCCTCCGGAGGCGCGGCCTGCTTGCCGCAGCCCGCGCCCGTGAGTGCGAGCAAGATCAGCGCGGCTGCAGTGACCGCGATTTTTACAAGTCTGGGTGTTTTGGTTGTTGGCGTCATGCTCTCACCTCAATTTGGCCTTTCCGGCTTTTCCACCACTTGCGCCGCAATAGCAAATGCCTGCTCCCGCGGTGCGCAAGCGTTGCTGCCCGTACAGGAAATGATACCGTTGGCCAGCTTTATATTTTGCGGATCATATGCCCGCATCATAGGCAGGCTGCCTCACTTTGTTCTCTTTTTGCCCTCTCAGCGGCCTGCCTTTCCCTGCTTGCAGCGTCTGCCCTTTGCTCTGCCTCTGCTATGTTCATCTGCACAAGCTTCAGCTTTTCCGCTTGAGGATAGGCGTCAGGATTGGCGGCATATGCCTGCCGCCCTATTTCGGCAAGCAAACTCTGCTCCTTTTGTTCAAGGTCTCCCAACTCGCTTTGTGCATTCATTAGGCTTATATTGGGATCGTCCTGCGGCATAAATCCATAAAGCCCGTTCATCAAATCACTTAGGCCGCTGAAAATATCCTTTGCCATCATTTCCTCCTGCCCTTTATGGTAAAACTACCTCTCCCGTTCCGGCTGAAACCTTGACCGTCCCTATGGGGTCAGCAAACGCCAGATAGGCGTCTCTGTCAATATTATCGGCGGTAAGGCAGCTTGGCGCTATAAAATCGGTCTCGGTCGTTTTGAAGCTGCCGGAGATACATTCAAGCTCTCCTCCCTCAAGGTTATACCTGAATACGCTTGCTGTCGATACGGTCTCATCACCCTTAGAGGACGGCGCCGCCTTGTAAAACTCGCTTAGAACTGTGCCATCGGACAGTGCCACAACCTTATTGACCGTTTTTTCGATTACCTCTGTGCCGCGCCTTGTTACTTCTTCCGAAATAAGTGTGTTTGTTTTCGTATCAAGTGAAATGTGAACCGTTTTGACGTCTCCTATTTGGGAGGCTTGACTTTCACGCACTTCAATGGTCTTCTCGGTATCCCATGTTGTCACGTCACCGTTTGTCTGTTTTGTTACCGGGGCTCCGTCCATTGTTTTCCCGCTATTCATAAAATCATCGTACATGGTCATAAATACGCAGTGATTTGCGTCCAGCAGCGCTGAGTTCAGCGCTATCATAACCATCATATTGCCTTTGCCCATATCAACTGCATCTTGTACGGCATCGGTTTCATACATATCCTGCGCTGCGATATAATCACTGAAGCTTCTCAACAGCTCTCCGGGCTCATATTCAATTATGCCGGATGTTTTTACGGTTGGCTCTTTTGTGTTGTTATCATTTTCCGGCGGCTTGGCAGAGGGATCACCGCTATTTGTGCTTTGCGAAGGTGTCTGTGCAGATGGCGTGCCGGTCTGTGGCTTGGCCTCGCCGCAGCCTGCTAAAAGCGATATGATAAGCAAAAGCGCCAGGGCAATACAAGTGCTTTTCTTCATAAGTCTGCTCCTCCTGATTTATTATTTTCGCTTGCTACTGCTCACTCCAGCTGAAGGTCGCGGTAAAAACCCCCCCTGAGGCTTCGTAAATCTCCGCGACAACTTGCCAGGACTTTCCTTCGTGCTCAACTGTGCCGACCCACTGGCCGCTGCCGTCACTGCCGCTGTAGCTGTCATCCCAGGCTGCTGTCATTTCATCAAGCCAGGCCTTTCCCTCATCCTCCGACATATCGTTTACGTCAAGTGTCAGGTTCACAAGGCTGCCCATATCGTCGAGATATGGCTCGCCGATCAATGCTTTTCCGTCAGGCCGCAGTATAAACGCAGGGATGGTATTTGGCCAGTCTGCGGTGGCAAAGGTCACTACACCCATCTGCCATGTGCCGTTTCCCCGGTCGTCGATCGTAATCGTCGTGCCGCCTTTTTTTGCGGCGTTGTTCGATGTATCCAGTGCGTACCCCGCGCCTTCAAGCTCTGAGAGGTAAGCGTCAATGTCCTCCTCCGTTCCCTCGACCAAAATCATGAAATTCCCGTCGGGTCCGCCGGTGTTTATGATTTTTCCGCCCGTATATTCGGGCGTTCCTTCGGGCAGGCGCTCAAAGGGCCAAGCGGAGTTCATAACCATCTGCATTGCCCAATCGGTCCTCTCTGCGTCGGTCATTGTGTTCCAGTTGTCGGGCTGGGTTATATTCCCCGCCTTAACACCGGCAAGCGCATTACTGACAGCCTGCTGAAGCTCAGCCGGCACAGCGCTGAGATCCGGCATTGAATCTGCTCCCGATGAAGCTGGCTGCTGGCTGCCGTTTGTCTGGGGCGGAGCGGCAGCTTCATTTTGTGCCGGTTTATTTCCACAGCCGGCAAACAGCAGCAAAGTGAGTACCATCAGTGGCACCAGGATCATTTGTTTCTTCATTTTTAAGCCTCCGGTTCATTTATTTTGGCGCGCATACAACGCAAAGCATTACATCCTCATTGTAATGCGCGTCACAAACCCATTTATGGCAGCGGTGGCACAGGTTGAAGTGCCGCCTTGCTTCCTCTCCTGATTTTTCCGCCGCTGCTTCCTGGCTATCGGCTGCGATAGCCTCCGTGGTGTACCCACAGTCACATAAATCGCAGAAAAAAGTGAAAATGTACTTCTCCCCATCCCTGCTCACTCTGCTCCTTGATGTAAACGCCTGCAAAATGCTTTTCACCGCCTTTCATTCAGCTCACACGCAGACAATTGACTGAGTTAGATATTGATGCTACAATATTTTTAATCATCCATGAGATCACTGTACGCTTATTTCCTGCGCATGTAATCACCCTGCGGGTGATTTTGCGGAAAACAAGGTGGTTCAAGGGATGATTTTCAAAATCTGTTTACCTATAAGGAGGGCGCTGAACATGCGAAAGAAAAGTATAGCTATGCTTTTGGTCGTTTCCCTATTGACCCTAACCCTCGCAGGCTGCCAAAATGGTGACGGACTTGACCCGAAAAAACCGGTGACGGTGACTATGTGGCACAACTATAGCGGTGAAACCCAAGTCATCATCGACAGCCTTGTAGAGCAATTCAACTCTGGCATCGGTAAGGAGAAGGGCATTATAATCAGCATTACCTCAATTTCCAGCCAAATAGATCACAATGAAAAGCTGACCATGATCGCCAATGGCGATCCCGGTGCGCCTGAAATGCCGGACATCACTACCCTCTATCCTAAGCTGGCGACCCTGCTCAATGAAAAGGGGCTGCTTGCGCCGCTGGACGGGCTGTTCTCCGAAGCGGACCTTGCGGCTTACCTGCCTCAGTTTATCCGGGAGGGGCGGCTTGCTGACGGCAAGCTCTACGTGTTCCCCATCGCAAAATCAACTGAGGTGTTTTACCTGAACCAAACCCTGTTTGACCGGTTTTCCGCCGCCACCGGGGTAAGCGCCGATAGCCTCTCCACTTTTGAGGGCATCGCGGAAGCCTCGATCAGCTATTATGAATGGACCGATTCGCTTACGCCGGATATACCGGATGACGGCAAGCTCTTTTACGCTGCCGATTCCTGGTTCAATGTGGCTGAGGTGGGCACAAAGCAGCTGGGAGGCGAGTTTGTGGAGGCGGAGCGCCTGCTAGTGGACGCCGCAAGCTTTGAGCGCATTTGGAATATGGCTGCCGCGCCAACTGTTGCAGGCGGCTGCGCCATTGTGGACGGCTATTCCTCTGCCCTGCTGCGCACCGGTGAAATAGTATGCTCCACCGGCTCGTCAGCGGCGGTGCTCTACTGTGTTGACAGCATTACATACCCAGACAACACTACCGAGGCTGTGGAGTTTAAAATACTTCCTTATCCTGTTTTCGAGGGAGGCGAGGAGATTGCCTTGCAGCGCGGCGGTGGGCTGGCTGTTGCAAAATCCACTCCCGCCAAAGAAAAGGCGGCCGCCATCTTTATTCAGTGGCTGACACAGCCGGAGCAGAATATGCGTTTTGTGGCGACGACAGGGTATCTCCCCGTTACACGAGAGGCTTTTGACAAAAGCCTTTCCGGTGAGGGGACAGAGATAGAAAACCGTTACATAAAAATGCTTCTGGCTGTATTTGCCGATATGCACAAGACATATACCTTTTTAATCCCTCCTAATTATGACAGCTTTGACGCGCTGAGCCGCGCCTACGATAAGAATATCGATGCGGCACTTGCGCAGGCGCGTGAGGAGTATCTTGCGGGCGACCGCTCAGAGTCCGCGCTTAATGCCATTATGGAAAAATATCTGCAGGACTTCCGCGCAAAATAGCAATCCAAGTACATTTCGGAGGTGGGCACAGATGACGGGAATAAAACTACCGCTGGAGACTTTTGCTGCCGAGCTGCGGAGTGTAAGCAGAGACGGGCTTTCCTTACAACGGCGGCTTTTTACCGTGCTTCTGCTCTTCCTGCTTGCGGTTGTAATGGGCATTCTGCTAATCA